>NZ_RXIU01000021.1:21685-25840 GCF_004217665.1 Candidatus Magnetaquicoccus inordinatus
GGTGTGCGCAATGGTCGTGAACTGCCGATGAGGGGACATTTGCACAGTTTGGCGGCCCGGCATCCCCACTTCCATTTGCATCTCTGTTTCAGTCAGCCATTAGCACATGAGCAAGTAAAGCAGGATTTTCAGCACCATGGCCATGTGGATATCACCCTGCTGCGTCTTGCTTTGGCGTTAAAAGCCTACCAGTTTTATCTGTGTGGTCCACGCACGATGATCGAATCATTGGTTGCAGGGCTGTATGCCTGGGAAGTGCCAGAGCAACATATCCATTATGAATCTTTTGGTCCGGCATCGGTGCGCAGACCGGTAGCAAAAGAGTCTGCTCTCACGGTCTCCACCCGCCCCAGCGCTCCATCTACTGTTGTCTTTAGTCGATCTGGAAAAACTGTGCTTTGGGATGAACGTGCTGAATCACTGTTGCAATTTGCCGAACAGCACAGCATCGAGGTGGCATCCGGATGTCGTGCAGGCATGTGCGGTGCCTGTCAGACCGAGATTCAATCGGGAGAAGTAGAATATACCAAAAGTCCAGAGGTTGCTCTGCCCACTGGACACTGCTTACTCTGCGTCAGCCGTCCCCATGGGGATGTGACCCTGCTTGCGTGAGGCTTTGATGAACAACTCCCTCTTTCGTGTGGAAGTTTTGCCTTTTCTGGGACTATTCTCGGCGTTGTTGGTAGCCACTCTGGTGGGAGATCTGTTGCTCCATGCCCTCGGTTTGGTGTGGATTGGTCGTTATCTGGGCATTCCTGGTACTCTGTTGATCCTGCTGTCGCTATGGTATTCGCTGCGTAAACGAAAGGTTGTTCAATATGGCAGCCCGCAGATTCTGCTAAAAATACATGAAAATTTTACCTGGCTGGGGGCCCTGATGGTATTTATCCACGCGGGCGTACATTTTAACGCTGTTCTTCCCTGGCTGGCTACAGTGGCGATGATGGTCAATATTATCAGTGGTTTGGTGGGACGTTATTTGTTAAATCGATCGCGACGCTATCTGGCAGAGCGAGAGGAAATCTACCGTTTTCATGGTCTGTCGCAGGATGCGGTACAAGCAAAAATATTTTGGGATGCAGTGACTTATGAGCTGATGGCCAAATGGAGGGAGGTGCATTTTCCCATTTCCTTTGTTTTTGCGGTGTTGGCGCTTGGCCATATCATCAGTGTTTTTCTCTTTTGGGAATGGCCATGAAGCGGACCACCACAATTTTGCTATGGATCAATCTGGGCGTGCTGGTAGTTCTCGTTCTTGTCTATCCACACCTCATGATCAGTCCCGGTGCTTTGCTCAAGGGGCATGCGGAGTTGGAAAGCGACTGTTTTGCCTGTCACGCTCCACTGTTTGGCATCTCTGATGGCAAATGTGTGAGTTGTCATAAAGTGCATGCCATCGGTGTGACTACGACCAAGAATATTCCTCTGAGCGAAAAAAAGAGTAAAATTCCCTTCCATCAAAAGTTGCTGGGAGAAGATTGTGTGGCCTGTCACAGCGATCATGCGGGGGTTGCCAAATTTCGGGTCAAAGGGAGATTTTCGCATCAGTTGTTGGAAGAGAAGACGCGCATGCAGTGCATCTCCTGTCATCAGCGGCCAAATGACCAGATACATCGTCCGCTCTCTGCGCAGTGTGACCGTTGTCACAGCTTTCGCAATTGGCAAACAGCCACGTTCGAGCATGATAAATATTTCTCTTTTGACAAAGATCATCATGTTCAATGCGCTGTTTGCCATACGGGAGAGGATTATAAAAAATATACCTGTTATGGTTGCCATAAGCATTCCACAGAAAAAATAAGAAAAAAACATCTCAAAAAGGGCATCAACGACTATGAACGTTGTGTCTTGTGTCACCGAAACGCCAATGAACATGATGCCAAAGAGTTGTGGCGGTCAGGTCGTTGGCGGGAGGGTTTGTCGGGAGCAGCAGTACAGGGTGGAGAGCAGGGGATCAGACCAAAAAGAGAAGGAGAGCATGTTGTTGCTCCTGATGATCGGCAGAAGCATCAGCACAAGCGGCAGCGAGGAGAGGAAGAGAGTGATTGATGGGGATGCGCTGTCCGAGTGGCGATGAGGATCGACCTGCAAAAGAGAGGTGGCCAGTGTGTTGAGGAGAGCCATTGCACTTGTTATCCCTGGCGCCCATAATCATCCGCTTCAAGCGCTTGCTTTTGCAAAAATAAAAATTTGGCTTGCAAATTTTTATCAATGACTATAAATAAAAGCTCAGATTGCCACACCTTGCCACAGGTCGCAGCGAGTACGTTTTTATGCCTTCGCCTTCTATCGAACCGCTGGTTATTGGCCTGTTCAGCACTGTGCACTGCCTGGTCATGTGTGGAGGCATCGTTGCTGCCTTGACGGTCAGCTTGCCGGTGGCAGTACGCCGGGATCCCCAGCAACTGCTTGCCTATCTGCTTGCCTATCATGCCGGACGGATCATCAGTTATGCCATGGCGGGTTTGCTGGCCGGTCTGTTGGGGGAAGCGGTGGTCAATCTGCTCAATCTCGGCCCGGCTCATGCCAATTTTTTGTATTTGATCAATAGTTTGATTTTGCTGGGCATGGGTCTGTATGTGGCGGGATGGTTGCCAGGAGTCGCTTGGCTGGAGCATCTGGGGGCACGGGTTTGGAGCCATATCGAACCCTTTGCCCAACGGTTGCTGCCGGTACAAACCCATGGTCATGCCTTGCTGTTTGGTGGGCTTTGGGGCTGGTTTCCTTGCGGATTGACCTACTCGGTGCTGCTTTGGGCAGCGGTGAGCGGTGACATGCTCAAAGGAGCCTTGGCCATGAGCGCTTTTGGCATGGGTACACTGCCGGGACTTTTTATGGCCAGTTTTTTTTCCGGGCATTTGACCCGTTGGCGGCAACATCGTTTGGTAAAAAAGATATTGGGTGTGGGGATCATTCTGCTGGCCTTTTCCGCCGGATTTACCCATCCGCCCCCGGTTGCTTCTCAGGAGCATCATCACCATTCGCATACGGAGAATCTTCCATGAGCATTGTTGCCGAGAGCATGTTGGGTCACGCCCCGGAGTTTCGCTCGCTGCTGCGTGCTGCCGCCCTGGTTGCCCCAACCGATGCCACGGTTTTGATCAGTGGCGAAAGCGGAACCGGCAAAGAGCTGCTGGCCCATGCCATCCATCAGCAGAGTCGTCGCCGTCATGCTCCCCTGATTACCATCAATTGTGCCGCCTTGCCCGAAGCTCTGGCCGAATCGGAGCTGTTTGGTCACCATAAAGGGGCTTTCACGGGGGCGGTCCAGCAACAAATCGGACGGGTTCAAGCCGCCCATGGGGGAACACTTTTTCTCGACGAGATTGCCGAAATCTCTCCGAGCGTACAGGCCAAGCTGTTGCGTCTGTTGGAGAGCGGGGAGTGTCAAACGGTAGGGGTGCCCCATACCTCGAAGGTGGATCTGCGCATTATTGCCGCTACCAACAAAAATCTCCAGGAATGGGTGCGTTTAGGTCGTTTTCGTGAAGATCTCTATTTTCGCCTGAATGTGGTTCCTTTGGAGTTGCCTCCGCTGCGCCAGCGCCGTGAGGATCTCTCTTTGTTGCTGGAGGCTTTTGCCAACCATTTTGCCACGCGCAACTCTTTGCAGACTCCGCACTATGGGGCCTGTGCGCTGCAGTTATTGAAAAACTATTCTTGGCCAGGTAACATTCGTGAGCTGCGCAATTTTTGCGAGCGGATGTCCATTCTGTATGCCGGACAGAAGATAATCGCGGCGGATTTGCCCTGGGAAATGCGCCAGGCAACAGAGAGTGCACTACCGATGCGCGCCTCGCAACTCTTTGCCTTGCCAGTAGAAGGGGTTGATTTTGAACAGTTGGAACGACAATTGATCGATCAGGCATTGGAGCGTTCTGGCGGCAACAAGAGTCATGCAGCCCGTTTGCTGGGTTTTTCCAGAGATACCTTTCTCTATCGACTGAAAAAATTTTCCATTCCGGTGTGATCCCCTTTTGCTGCCAGCGCTGTCGTTTGCACAACTGTTCCACTTGGTGAGGCGCTTCCTAGGCGCTGAGGGCACCTGTTTGTCTGCTTGTGCTACTGGGGTTGGACTCTGCCAATGGCAGGGCAAGCGCATTTGTCAATTTCCTGCCAATGGCAGGGCAAGCGCATTTGCCAATTTCCTGCCAA
>NZ_RXIU01000210.1 GCF_004217665.1 Candidatus Magnetaquicoccus inordinatus
CTTTTAATCTTTTGCCTTTGGCGCGCTTTTCACACTAAGCCGACGCGCTTTTTGCGTCGGCGCAGCGCGCCTAATGGAAGCAAGTTGTGCGGATTGGCGCGCATTTTTGCGCCAATTCGCACAGCATCCCCATGGGGTTAGAGTTGGCAGGCCAGCATGAACATGAAACAGAAAAGGTGACTATTCACCACCCGGGGTTAGAGCTGGCAGGCCAGCATGAACCTGAATAGTTGCGAGAAAAGAGTGCCAGGGCAAGCGCATTTGCCCATTTCCTCACTGTTGCCACAAGCGAAACTGTGCATGTCGGGCGTCCGCCCTCCCAAAGAGTGCCCCTTCGGGGCACAAATCGGTGCGGCGTGCGCGAATGCTACGCATTCGCTTTTGTGAAACGCCGCACATTTTCAGCAGGGCTTTGCCCTGCACCCACCAGGAGGAGATAATCTCCTCCTGGACCTCCATAATAATTTTCTGATTTTCAAATGCGATTGCCCTGAAGAGTGCGACTTTTCTTTGCAATTTTCATGAGTGGCGGTTATGATCCTGTGCGGTTAGCGCGCACGAGAGGAGTTTTTTGCCGCGAGAGTGTTCTAAGAGAGTAGCCATTTGCATGTGGAGTAACAGACCATGGCCAACGTGATTGTGTTGGGTGCCCAGTGGGGGGATGAAGGGAAAGGCAAAATTGTCGACCTGTTGACCGAACAGGCCGAAATCGTTGTGCGCTTTCAAGGGGGACACAATGCCGGTCATACGCTGGTCGTGGGTGGCAAAAAATATGTGTTGCACTTGGTGCCGTCAGGAATCGTGCGTAACGGTAAGTTGTGCATCATCGGCAACGGTGTGGTTTTGGATCCACAGGCATTTTTGGAAGAGCTGCAAGGCTTGACCAACCTGGGTCTGGCGGTCAGCGGCAGCAATCTGAAAATCTCGGCCTTGACCAATCTGATTATGCCCTATCACCGGGAGTTGGATCAGGCACGGGAGAAGCGCAAAGGCAAAGGCAAAATCGGTACCACCGGTCGTGGGATCGGTCCTGCCTATGAGGATAAGGTGGCCCGGCGCGGCATTCGTATCGATGATCTGTTCAATCGCCAGATTTTTGAGGATAAGCTGCGCGAAAATGTAGCCTATCATAATTTTATGCTGGAAAATTTTTATCAATCCCCCACCTTCAGCTATGAAACCGTTCGCGACGACTATCTGCGTATGGGCGACACCTTGTTGCCCTTTGTCGATGATGTGGTCGGTATTCTGGAGGAGGCTACGCGCAACAAGCGTCCCATTTTGTTCGAGGGGGCTCAGGGAACCATGTTGGATGTGGACCATGGCACCTATCCTTTTGTCACCTCCTCTTCGACGGTGGCCGGCGGCGCCTGCACCGGTACCGGTGTGGGACCAACCCGCATCGATGCGGTTTTGGCGGTGGTCAAAGCCTATACCACGCGGGTGGGCAGTGGACCCTTTCCGACCGAATTGAACGATACAGTGGGCGAACATCTCTCCCGTGTGGGTAATGAGTTTGGCGCCACCACCGGACGTGCCCGTCGTTGCGGCTGGTTTGATGGCATCGTGGCCCGCCATGCGGCACGGCTCAATGGGGTCACCGGTTTGGTGGTGACCAAACTGGATGTTCTCGATGGTCTGGATAGCCTCAAGGTTTGTGTCGCCTATCAACGCAATGGTCGTCGTCTGGATAGTATGCCGGCCAATCCTGCCATTCTGGATCTGTGTGAGCCGATTTATGAGGAGCTGCCCGGTTGGTCCACCTCCACGGCAGGAGCCAGTTCATTTGCAGAGCTGCCTGCTGCAGCCCAGGAGTATATCCGTTATCTGGAGCAGTTGTGTGGCTTGCCGGTGGATATTCTCTCGGTGGGACCGGATCGCCAGCAGACCATGATCCGCAGCAATCCCTTTGCCTAAAGAGAGCGCTGTTTTTGTTGTTGGTCAGAGTGCAGAAGCACAAATAACCAGCCCGATAAACGGAGCACAGTGAACATGCCCTGCCATGAGAGGCGAACAGGCACCCTTCCAGCCCACTGAGCAATCGTCACATGGCCAGCCCACTGAGCGGTCGTCACATGGCCAGACCACTGAGCGATCGTCGCGTGGCCTGTCGGCTTGGTGGCGCTCTCTCTGGCGGCGTGGCGTACCGCCGACAGAACGTGTGGCCTGGATCCGTCGTCCATCGGGATTGGCGGTGGTGCAACTGGCTGAGACAATGCAGGATGGTCTCCCTGTGGTGTTGCGCTGCCAATTTTTTCCCGAACCGCTGTCGGTACAAGAGCTCAGCTCCTGGTTGCGTCATGCAGGATTGCGTGGAGCGCGGGCGGTTGGGGTGTTGGACCGGGATGCCTATCTGCTCTTTCCTGCCGAAGCACCTGCGTTGCCGCGTCACGAATGGGGTCTGAATCTGCGCTGGAAAATTGCCGACCGTTTGGGCTATCCAGCCGAACAGGCGGTGGTGGAGTGTTTCCCTTTGCCGGAGGGGGCCGGCAAGGGTGAGTCTGCGCGCATCTATCTGGCGGTGGCGCGTCGGCAACGACTGCAAGAGGAGATTGCCCTGTTTGCACAGGTTGGTCTGCAACTGCAGCGTTTGGATATTCTTGATTTGGCTTTGGGTCGTTTGACCGATCATTTGCCGGAGAGTGCAGAGGGTTTGGCTCTGTTGTCGTGGAGCGGCGAGGGGGTGTTGATCACCTTGCGTCGGCAGCGACTCCTCTATCTGGCCCGCTTGCTGGAGAGTTGTCCCGTTGCCCTGTGGCCGCAGCAACACAATCTCCCTTCCGTTTTGGCTTCCCATACCACGCAGAGTGTTCATGGCCTGCAGAGCTCCCATGGCCTGCCAATTCCCAGCCCATTCACTGGCACAAGCGTCGCACCAGAAGGGCCTGTCGTGCCCGCCGCTGTGCAGGAGTTGGCCATGGAGTTGCACCGCACTTTGCACTTTTACCAGCGCAGCTTTGCCCAGCCAGCCGTTGCACATCTTTTTCTCTTGCCTGCGGCCGCACCCTGTCAACTGCCCGAGGCGGAGCGTTTGCGTCTGCGTCAGGCAGCGTCGTCCGCAGCAGGGCAAGAGAGCTCCTGGCCGGGCCTGCACTCCGAACCGAGTGCAGCGGGCAGGAACTCCTCCACCACCACAGAGGGGTTTGTTTTTGAGCAACTGGAGCACTATTTGGCGACGCGCTTGGGTTTGAGTGTCTACTCTTTGCCGTTGGAACAGTTGCTGCGTTGGCAAACGGGGGTGGATGAGGAGCAGTTAAGCTGCTGTCTGCCGGCGATTGGTGCCCTGCTTGGCAGCGCGGAGCGGCGATGAACGGGCAGTCTGTTAACTTTTATCATGATGATTTGCGTCCCGCACGGCCATTTTTGCCGGGGCGTTGGTTGCTGTTGAGTTGGTTGTTGTTGGCGATGGCTTTGTTGCTGTTGAGTTATGGTTTGCAGGAGCAGTTGGCGGTGCGGCGGCAGTTGCAGCAGCAACAGGAGCGGTTATTGGCGCCGACGCCAGGAGCAGTGCCGGCGGCGGGGCAGGAGAGTGCCGCAATGGCCGATTGCCTTGCCTCCTGGAAAAAGATCGAGGGAGAGTTGGCAGCAGGCTCTGCACTGCCGCTGGCGACAGTGTTGGAGCAGTTGGCGGTGGCACATGTACCTGGCGTCAGGTTGCGGCAACTGTTGTGGCAGCGCGGAGCCGGGAAGGCAGAGGAGTATTTGGAGCTTTCTGGTCAGTTGCAGGGGGTGGATGAGGAGGGGTGGCAGCGTTATCAACGGCAATTGCTGGAGCAACCGGTATTGGCGGGATATATGCTGCGCGAGTTGCAGCGCGAGGGCAATGGGCAAGGCAAGGAGCGTTCTGCTGCAACCCCTGGCCCTTTTTCCTTCCGTTTGCGTATCGAAGCGGCAGAGGGGAAGCGTTGATGCGCTGGTTTGCTCAGGGCTATGCACGGTTGTGTCGTCGGCAACGGCTTGCTGTGTGGGTGTTGGGGGCGGTGCTGTTGCTGGCGCTTTGGTATCGTTGGCAATGGTTGCCTTTTGCCCAAGAGTGGCAGCGCTTGCAGCACATTCCAGGGCAAGGTGCAATCAGCAATCAGGAGTCATTGCCATCGCTGGTGCAGACTCAGCCGTGGTTGCAGCGGGCGGGAGAGTGGCTGCCCTATGGTGAATTGGCTGCTTTTATGGAGCGTTTGACAGCCTCTACCTCCCGGCGCCGCCTGTTGGCGCGCACCGTTCTCCCGGAACAGGTGGTATTCCGATGCGCCGCGACCCAATCGACAGCGGAGATGGTGGTCAGGCGGCATGCCCTGCAACTGACCTGGGAGGGGGGGTATGGGGAGATGTTGGCGCTGCTGCATCAGTGGCAGCATCTGCCATGGCGGGTGGTGGTGGAGCGTTTGGAATATAGTGCCAATGGCGCTGCTGGTGCCACCTCTTGGCGTATTCATGTGCATTTTTTGAGCATGTACCAGGGATAGTTATTGGATGAAGTTTGGCGGACATGTCATGTATTGAAAATTATTAGTAAATTATTAAACAATATAAATAAAATTATATTTTGGTCGCGTTAACGGCTGGCGCATAAGGTATGCCGGAACCATTGATAAGATTTTTATGGTTGCAGTGCAACATTGTTCACCTGTTTGATATTTGTTTCGCTAAGATCCTTCTTGCATTGGTCAACATGGTACAAGGGAGGATGAAAATGGAAACAGCTAGGCAAGACACCCACACATCACGACTCGTGCCGTTGATGTTGGGAGCGATTGGTGTGGTGTTCGGAGATATAGGCACCAGTCCTTTATATGCAGTCAAGGAGGCGTTGGGTGGTGTCCATGCGCCTTTAACCACCACGGATAATGTACTGGGTATTGTTTCACTGATTGTCTGGACACTGTTGATTGTTTTAACAGTCAAGTATCAAATGTTTATCATGCGAGTCGACCATCAGGGCGAGGGGGGGAATCTGGTTTTGGTGGCCTTGGCAAAAAAATATACTGCCCAATCACCACGCAAGCAGCGTCTGATTGTGGTAGTGGGCATGATTGGTGTTTCCTTGTTTTTTGGTGATGCGGCGATTACTCCTGCCATTTCAGTATTGTCTGCGGTAGAGGGGTTGGAGGTGCTGACGCCAACCTTGCAGCCATATATCATACCGATCACTATCTTGGTGATTGTGTTGTTGTTTGCCTCGCAGAGTCATGGTACCAAACAGATTGGCCGTTTTTTCGGGCCGATTTGCCTGCTGTGGTTTGTGACCATTGCCTCGATTGGTGTGAAGGAGATAGTGTACCATCCAGAGATTCTATCGGCATTGAATCCCCTTTATGGTCTGCGTTTTTTGTTTGGTGAAAGTAACGCAAATACTTTTTTGGTCCTGGGATCGGTCTTTTTGGCAGTTACAGGTGCCGAAGCGCTTTATGCAGACATGGGACATTTTGGTCGTCCTGCCATCAACTGGTCGTGGGGTATTTTGGTGTTTCCCGCCCTTGTTCTGAACTATCTTGGTCAGGGGGCATTGATTCTCGGCGATCCGACGGCGGTGAAAAATCCCTTTTATTTAAGTGTTCCTGAGTGGGGAGTGTTGCCGGTGGTAATTCTGGCGACTGCGGCAACCATTATCGCCTCACAGGCGGTGATCTCTGGAGCCTTTTCGGCGACCCGTCAAGCCATGCAGTTGGGTTATTTGCCACGTTTGCGGGTGATACATACCTCCTCGACAGAGAGGGGGCAGATTTATGTGCCAATCACCAACTGGCTGTTGTTGCTGGCGGTAATCGGTTTAATCCTGGGTTTTCAGAGTTCCGAACGCTTGGCTGCTGCCTATGGAATCGCTGTGACTGGGACCATGATTGCGGTGACCTCTTTGGCCTTTGGTATTGTTCTGAAAAATTTCTTTGCCTGGAGTTTATGGCAGTAATTACCTTTATTGTTGCTCTTTTTGAGCATCGATTTGGGCTTTTTCGGGGCCAACATTCTGAAATTTTTTGATGGCGGGTGGCTTCCTCTGCTGATGGGGAGCCTGTTGTTTCTGCTGATGTCCACTTGGCGCAAAGGGCAAGATATGGTGCGGGCTGCGCTTGGCAAAAGTGAAATTCCCCTGCTGCCTTTTTTGCGGCAACTACAGCACGACACGATCCACCGGGTGGCGGGTACTGCAGTGTTCATGTCCAGCAATCGCCATGCCGCCCCTCCGGCCATGGTGCACATGCTTCAGCACACTATGACCTTGCATGAACGGGTGATTTTGTTGTCGGTGCGAACAGAGGAGTCTCCCTATGTCACGGCAGCGGAGCGCATGGAGGTGGAAAATATCTTTGCTGAGTTTTATCGAGTAACTCCAACAGGTAAGCCACCGGCTATGCCGGTGGACTAAACAAGGCTACGCCGTTCCGTCGTGCTGAAAAAT
>NZ_RXIU01000211.1:0-2239 GCF_004217665.1 Candidatus Magnetaquicoccus inordinatus
CGCCTAATGGAAGCAAGCTGTGGGCATTGGCGCGCATTTTTTGCGCCAATGCCCACAGCATCCCCATGGGGGTAGAGCTGGCGAGCCAGCACGAACCTGAATAGTTACCGTTTTTTTAGCATTCAGAGAGCGACGAGCTGCGGCGTACCAAGAGAATTACTGGCAAAAGGCCCGCCAATACCAGCATGACAGCAGGCAAGGCAGCCCGTTCCCACTCCCCCTCCGAAGTCATTTCATAAATGCGCACAGCCAGAGTATCCCAACCAAAGGGACGCAACAGCAAAGTGGCGGGCATCTCTTTCATCACTTCAACCAAAACCAGCAACAGAGCGGTCAACAGGCTGGGCCGCAACATGGGCAGATAGATGCGTCGTGTCGCCTCGGCATGCGTGGAACCAAGGGTATAGGCCGCCTCCACGAGCGAGGGTCGAATCGCTTCCAAACCACTGGCGACCGGGCCGTAAGCGACCGCCAAAAAGCGGGTCACATAGGCAAACAGCAAGGCCAGAATGGTCCCGCTCAACCAATTGCCACTGGGAGCCCCAGCAAAAAAGCCGAGCAGCAGCGAGAGACTCCGCTCCACCCCGATCACCACCAACATCACCCCCACCGCCAACACCGAACCGGGCAGAGCATAGCCGATGGTCGCCACCCGCACAGCCACTGTGACCGATCCTTTACCGCAGCGCCGTTTTGCCACCCCCAGCAACAAGGCGCCAGCGAGAGCCAGCACCGCGGCCAAAAATCCCAGCAGCAAGGTATGCACCACCAATGCCCAATAGCGGCTGTCGAGGTCGCTGCTGCGTTTACTGACCCAGAGCAGCAGTTGCAGCAGTGGCAGCAGGAATGCCAAAAAAAATACTGAGCCAGCGCCTATCGTGGCGGCCCAACCGCGCCAGCCGTTGAGCATGATTCTGTTTTTTGTTGCCTGCTGCCCCACCGCGCTCACATAGCGGGCTTGCCCACGCATTGCCTGTTCAACAATCAGGGCGATAAAGATAAACAGCAACAACAAAGAGGCCAATTGCGTTGCGGCAGGCAGATTGAACAGACCGAACCAAGCCTTATAAATGGCGGTGGTAAAGGTATTAAAACTGAAAACCGAAACGGTACCAAAATCGGCCAATGCCTCCATCACCGCCAAGGCGGTACCTGCGGCAATGGCCGGGCGCGCAATCGGTAGAGCGACATGGAAAAAGGCTCCCCAGGGAGAGCGTCCCAGCAGGCGCGCCGCCTCCAGCAAACGCTCTCCTTGACTGAGAAAAGCGCTTCTGGCCAGCAGATAGACGTAGGGATAAAGGGTCAAGGAAAAGATGGCCACAACCATGAAGGAGGAACGGGGGTTGGGAAACCAATAGCCATTGGCACCAAAGAGTCTGCCCAACCACTGCTGCAACAGACCGCCATAATCCAAAAAACCCAATGTGGTAAAGGCCAACACATAGCCAGGCAGCGCCATGGGTAAAATCAGGGCCCAGGAAAAAAAGCTGTATCCAGGAAAGCGACAATAGGTGGTCAGCCATGCCAACGAGATGCCCAACAGCAAGACCCCCATGCTCACCCCCAGCACCAGAATCAGGGTATTGCGCAACAGCTCCATCAGCACGGTATCGGCCAGATGGCTCCATACCGCCCATTCCGGCTGCAACCAGGCAGAGAGAATAATCAGCAAGGGCAGCAGCACCGGCAAGGCGGCAACCCAGGCTGCCACTTGCCACCCGGAAAGGGCAGCAAGCGGCAGCAATGCAGCCATTTTGCGCAAAGAGTGTCGCAAGATTTGCAAGGCTTGGCTCATTTATAACCGGCACGATCCATCAAACGGACGGCAGCGGCTTGGTGCTCTCCTGCCAAGGAGAGATTCAACGACTCACTTTTGAACGTGCCCCAGGCGGCTACAGTGGCATCAGGCGACACTGCCGGATTGGCGGGATATTCCATGTTCAACTCAGCAAAGAGCTGTTGCGCTTCCGGGCCAGCCAGCCACTCCAACAATTGGCGTGCCTCTTTTGGATGTTTGGCATGGGTAGTGATACCGGCCCCGGAAACATTGATATGGGTACCAGAGCTGGCCTGATTGGGCCAAAAAAGGGCGATGGGCAGATCGGGCTTTTCCTTTTTCAGGGTGCCAAAATAGTAGGTGTTGACGATACCCACATCACATTTACCGGCAGCGATGGCCTCCATCAATTTGCTGTCATTGTTAAAAACCGGCAGCGCCAGATTGGCTACCCAACCACGG
>NZ_RXIU01000211.1:2587-6392 GCF_004217665.1 Candidatus Magnetaquicoccus inordinatus
TCGGCCTGCAAGCGGGCCAACAGAGGCGCTTCATTATCGGTCAGATAACGCACAGTGACCCCGCTCTTTTTCTGATAGGCATCGAGAATCGGTTTCAGCAACTGCTCCTTGCGCGCCGAGTAGATGACAATCTCCTCACCCGCCTGCGCCAACCCAGAGAACAGCCAGCAAAGAGCAGCCAGCAGCAAGCTCCATCCAGATCGTGACATGCCTATCACTCCTTTATCCCTGTTAAAATTATTTATTCAGCAAACATCTGTATCTGTCAAAAATGTCAGCAGCAGGCCCGTTCAGGAAAGGCGACCAGATGATCGGTTGCTACCCGAATAGAAACCCAATCGCCCAGGGCATGGTCTTGATGCGAGGGAAACAGCGAATAGAGCTGACAACCCGATTGCAAACGCAACGTATAGAGTATTTCCGCCCCTTTGAAGGCGCGACGCACCACCTGTGCCTTGATGGCAGAGTGTTCATCCGGCAACACATCATCAGGACGTATCAAAACCTGCAAGGGGGCTCCTTTTGTCCCGGAATAGTTTTGTTTGCCCTGCAAAATGCCCAGTTCGGTATTGATACCTTCTGCTCCCAGACAAATTCCGTGCAGAAAGGCCCCTTGGCCGATAAATCCGGCCACAAAACGATCAACCGGTTGATGATACAGTTCATAAGGGCTACCCCACTGTCGCAGCGCCCCCGCATGCAGCACCGCCACTTTATCCCCCCAGGCAAAAGCTTCGTGCTGGTCGTGGGTCACCAGAATACCGGTCATGCCTTGGCTTTCCAAAATTTGTCGCACTTCCAGGCTGAGCCGTTCCCGCAAATCCACATCCAGATTGGAAAAGGGTTCATCCAAGAGAATCAGCTCAGGATGCGGAGCCAGGGCACGTGCCAAGGCTGTTCGTTGTTGTTGTCCTCCTGAAATTTCATGCGGATAGCGTTTGCGCAGATCCTGCAGCCCCACCAACTCCAGCATCTCTTCGACCATCTGCCGCCGTTGCTCTGGCCGCTCTTTTTGCAAACCGTAGGCGATATTGGCTTCGACACTCAAATGGGGAAACAGGGCATAATCCTGAAACACCATCCCGATATGCCGTTTTTCGGGGGCCAGGGTATATCCAGAACGGGAGATCGTCTGGCCGTTGAGCATAATCTCTCCTTGCTGCAACGGAGTCAGGCCTGCTATGGCGCGCAAAATGGTACTCTTCCCACAACCACTGGAACCAAGCAAGGCGACCATCTCCCCTTTGCCCACGGCGAAGGAAAGGTCATGGACCACCGTATGTCCTGGATAGCCACAGGCTACTCCCTGAAGAGCCAACAAAATTGTGCGCGTCGATGGTTCCATGGTTGCAACTCAGATTGAGTAATGATCGTGATTCTCTCAATGATACACATTCTCAATTTATAGTGCAAGAGTTTCTGTCGAGGCAAGCACAAAGCCCAAACAAATACATCGGGTATCTGTTCAGGTTTGTGTGGCTAGCCAGCTCTACCCCCATGGGGATGCGGTACGAGTTGACGCAAAAATGCGCACCAATCTGCGCAGTCTGCTTCCATTAGGCGCTTAAACCGATGCAAAGAGCACGTTGGCATCGTGTGAAAAGCGCACCAAAGGCAAAAAACAAACCCCCAGAGGCTCCACCAGGAAGGCACCCTCCCTGGACCCGCAATTGTTTTGGTGGGTGAATATTTATAAAACGATCACGAACTGGCATCTGGAGGATTTGCTTCCAGCCTACCACGTCTCGTTTTTAAGCTAAAAACGGTCGTAACTATTCAGGTTCGTGCTGGCTCGCCAGCTCTACCCCCATGGGGACGCTGTTGGCATTGGCGCAAAAAATGCGCGCCAATGCCAACAGCTTGCTTCCATTAGGCGCTTAAGCCGACGCAAAGAGCGCGTCGGCTCAGTTTGAAAAGCGCGCCAAAGGCAAAAGATTAAAAGCAAAATCCCAGGGATTCCATCCCTGGACCCGGCCAGGGAGGTGCCCTCCCTGGACCCGCAATAGTTTTGGGTGCTGAATAGTTACAAACGGTCATACGCTGCTGTCATGCGGAACCGGGTATACGGATGGTCTCATCAGCAAACCAGGACATCTCCTCGCGCAACCGTACCACCTCTCCCACGACGATGATCACTGGCGGCTTCATGGCACAGGCTTCCACATCTTCCACCAAACGCCCCAAGCTGGTCACCAAAGTACGCTGCTGCGGCGTGGTTGCCCACTGAATCAAGGCCACCGGGGTATCGGCAGAGCGTCCACCGGCCATCAAGCGTTTGCTGACCTGTGCCAGATTTTTCATGGCCATATACAAAACCAACACCGGAAAGGTACGCGCCATCGCTTCCCAATCCAAACGGGAAAACTCATCCTCCCCTTCCCGAAAAGCGCTGTTTTCAGCCGATTCATGACCCGTAATAAAGGCCACATTGGCATTGACTGCCCGATGGGTAATGGGAATGCCCGCATAAGCTGGTCCGGCAATACCAGAGGTCAATCCAGGAATAATCCGAAAAGAGATCCCCTCGGCAAAGAGACGGCACGCCTCTTCTCCCCCACGACCAAAAACAAAGGGATCTCCCCCTTTCAGACGCACCACCCGCCGTCCCGCTTTGGCCAAAACCACCAAAGTCTCAGTAATATCAGCTTGATTGGTTGAGCAGGGATTGCCCCCCCGCTTTCCCGCAGAGATCACCTCAATACCGGTCGGAATCAACTGCAAAATCGCCGGAGAGACCAAGGCATCGTGCACGACCACATCGGCGGTGTGCAAAGCCTTGAGTGCTGCCACCGTCAATAAATTGGGATCCCCTGGCCCTGCACCCACCAAAGCGACCGTTCCCGGAGGCAAAAAGTGCTCCTCCACCATAATCTGCACCTCACTCACCGGCTACTCCTTCCCTTCTCCTGCTGTCCATAGCGTGCAGCAGGCGGCCATGTCCCTTGCCAATACCACCACGGCGGTGGATACCCGGCAAAGGGGAGCGGTTGCTGCCACCGTTGGGCATTGCGGCGCAATAATGTCTCTACACGCTCTGCCGGTAAATTGCCATGACAGGCAGCACAAAACTGTCCATAGTAACGCATGTTAGCGGCCTGCTGCCAAGCCGACTGTTGTTGCACCCTGGCTCGCTCTTTTTGCCCACTATTGGGCTTTTTGAGAGCACAGAATGAAGAAAGCGATGGTTGCTCTGCCACCCCTTTTTGTGCGCTGACACTCACCCCTGCCGCATCCCCGGAGCTGGCAGAAGCGGCAGTTGCCGACCCCGTTTCAGGGGTGGAAACAACTGTTGCCTCTGCTGGCGCAGCCTGCTCCACCGACTCCCCTGCCGCAAGAGCAGGAGCAGACTCAGAAGTTGCTGACAAGCTGACCTCTTTCTTTTCTCCCGCAACGGCTGCGCTACTCGCCGCTACCGGCGCGCTGGCCACTTCCTTTTCTCCCGCAACCGCTGCGGAACTCACCGCTGACGGCGCACTGGCCACCTCCTTCTCTGCCGCAACCGACGCGGAACTCACCGCTGACGGCGCACTGGCCACCTCCTTCTCTGCCGCAACCGACGCGGAACTCGCCGCTACCGGCGCACTGGCCACCTCCTTCTCTGCCGCAACCGACGCGGAACTCACCGCTGACGGCGCGCTGGCCACCTCCTTCTCTGCCGCAACCGACGCCTGTGCTGGGCTCGAGCTGTCAGGAGTCTGCATGGAATTAACGGAAGCTGTTTGCTCGACAACCGCTATTGCCGAGACAGCTTCCTCTCTTTTTTCGCTACCGCTGGCTGCCGAACTGGGCGCCGGTTGACTGTGAG
>NZ_RXIU01000212.1 GCF_004217665.1 Candidatus Magnetaquicoccus inordinatus
CGGCACAAAACGCAATCAATGCACTATCGGCACGATAGGCAATTATTGAGATAACAGCATTGCCAGCCAGATAGGTGCCATTCGCATGATAAGCAGGCACAGCACAGCACGCATATAGCGCATTAAGCGCATGACGGGCATCAACGGCAACTCAAGCATGACAAGCACAGTCAGCACGAAGCGCAGTAGCAGCAAGGCAGGTGATTACCGCACGACGCGCATAGCCAGCAAGACATACATTTCTGGCAGGACAGGCAGACATGGCATTGCTCGCACTATACGCGATTCTGGCAGCGTTTGCTGTATTGCGGCCACTACCCTGCCGGCCACACTGAGAACGAGCCTGAGAATCACACTGAGAGCCAGCATTAGGCATTATAGTTGACCGGTTGGCTATGTGTGGGCAATGGCAGTGCACATCTGGATGGTGATTAACTCTATCGTCCAGGAGGCGTGGCAGGAGTTGGAGCAGTCGGTCAGTGTGTCTGGAACATTTTCAAGATGGTGACAATGAACACAGCCTGTCCGGCGGCAACACCGAACATCCACTTGATGATTTCGGCCTTTGTTTCGGCAAGATCGGCTTTAGTGGCCAATTCTTCCATACGGGTATCACGTACCTCTCGCAACGCTGTCACAACCTCTTCAGCTTGTTGCTCTGTAAATCCGGCGGCTTTGAACCGTTTGGCATAAGCCATGGTGTCAAAAGTAGTGGTTGCCATCGCTTTCTCTCCCGTGTGTACTCAATCTGCCGTATCATCGCTTTTTCACCATGGCAAAGTCAATAGGCTTGTCTCGCCATTGGCCAGGGAAGATGTTGACCGGGGGTAATCGGCAGGCTACACTCCCCTTTCACGTCACGTTTGATTTCTGACATGAAAAGTAATATTTGAAGGTGATCATGGGTAGTATCGTGGGTAGCAAAAAATTGTCATTGAAAAATAGATGTAAATTCAATATGTTGCAACTGGAGTTCGACGGACTGCTCCTCCGCCAGTCTGTTCTTGTGTGCTCCCGTTTAAGCAAAATCAATCAGTTACAAGCTTCGCTTTTTTCTCTTCTAAGCTGCTTTCCACCAACGTTTTCCACCAACCTTGCCAAGCTTCAATCTAGCAACAGTTAATCGGCATAGTCAACAACTCATGCTCTGTCAGCACTGCCACTTCAGGTCAACAGGAGAGTCTTGTTGATGGTTGCCCTTGATCTGACTGAGGGCAAGCCTGTGTGTCGTTCTCTGTCAACAGTAGAGCCTTGTGAGCAATTGCCCATGCCTGGCTTCCATCCATACAGAGAACACATGAAAAAAAGCTACAGCAGTCGAGTGGATGTAGGTCTCGCTTCCATCCGTACAGAGAACACATATTTCCGTCATTTAGAATTACGGTATTCTGTTCCTGGCTTCCATCCGTACAGAGAACACATCCGTACACAAGTACATCCATGCAGAGTATAAGCATGAGCTATCAAGTCAGTGTTCCTACCTGTTCAAGATTCATCCTTCCTTAATCAGGCTTCCTCTTTCTCTCTTCCTCTTACTTGTACTAACGTTCATCACTAACGTCCATCATTCTTTCAACACTGTCCAAAAACGACCGTATATGGACATGGAGAAATGATCATCAAAATGGGTGTCCATAAACCTGTTGACAGATTTTTGGACATTATGTATTTTGAACATCCTTTTTGAACGCATTACCAGCAGGATAATTAAGGAGTGATCAAGATGCAGACTTTTGCCTATCTCAGGGTTTCCACCAGCAACCAGACCACAGAAAACCAACTGCTTGAGATTGCCCAGGCTGGTTATCAGTTAGACCTTGTTTATGCTGATACGATTAGTGGCTCTGTTCCTGCCCTCAATCGACCAGAATTTGCCAAGATGATGGATACCATCAAGAGAGCTAAGACAGCAAAGAGATTGATAGTCAGCAAGTTGGATCGGTTAGGAAGGGATGCAGTAGACGTACTCAGCACAGTCAGAGCCTTGGAAGCTGCAGGGTGTACTGTTCGTCTGTTGCAGTTAGGTGATCTGGAATTGACATCACCAGCAGGTAAGATTGTCTTGACCACTCTGGCAGCAGTAGCAGAGATGGAAAAAGACATCCTCATTGAAAGAACCCATGCTGGTCTCAGCAGAGCAAAGAAGGAAGGAAAGAGCCTCGGCAGACCAAAGGTGACCAATGACAGCAAAGCCTCTCTGATTCTTCAGCAGTTGGCCATTGGAACCAGTGTTGCCCAGGTTGCTAGAGAGCAAGGAGTGTCTCGACAAACAGTGATGAGGATAAGGGATGCACAGTAGCATGGGGATATGTGAAGTGCATTTCCCTGCTGCATTTTTCTTTCCATAGCCGCTTTGGTGCGATACAGTATAGACGTATCCACATTGGGAGGAGTAATCGTCATGAGCACATCCATTACCGTACCGTTCGATACATTGGCCTTCGTAAAGAGACTGGAGACAGCCGGTATCCCTGCTGCCCATGCGGAGGCACAGGTGGAAATGCTCTCTGATGTCATTAAAAAGGTAGAGGAAACAAGACTACAGGAGTTGGCCACCAAGGGTGATGTTCGGGAAGTTGAACTGAGATTGGAAGCAAAGATTGAGACCACCAAAGCGGAACTACGCAGAGATATTGAGACTGCCAAGGTGGAAACCATCAAATGGGTGATCGTTACAGGCATCGCCGTTCTTGGGGGAGTGGCTGCAATCAATCGGCTTGTGCCTCCTGTTCCTACCTACTACCAACCCACCATCCAGGAGCTTCGTCAACCGTATTCTGTCCCTGTTCCTCCTCTATCTCCCCCACAGTCTCCCCCTACGCACTGATGTCTTGTTCCTGTCTCTGTGTGTGCGTCTGACGCACATTCTCCCCTCTAAAGTTGGGATGTACCTGAACAGCAATGATAGTTCTTAAAGGTTATTCATTGTCATTAATGACATTGCTGTGCTTGTGATGGTCTATTGCTAACTACCGGCTCGATTTCCATAATTCAGAATGAGGGTATTCTGCTTATCGTCATCTGGGTAGAGCTGGCGAGCCAGCACGAACCTGAATAGTTACAGAGGTTGTTCGTATTCAATGGAACAGGGAGGCAAGGCAGGTTGCAGTTTAATTGTTTAGCCACTCCTCGCCCAAAGCCTCTGCTTGTTGTAACACCAACTGCACTGCCGCATCCTGTTGGTCTGGAGGATATTTGTGTTTGCGCAGGATACGGCGCACCATTAAACGCAAGGTGGCCCGAACGCTTTCCCTGGATGACCAGTCTACTGTAATGTTTTTTCTGAGATTGTCAGTCAACTCTTGGGCTATCTTCTTCAGAGTCTCATCACCCAGCTCCCGAACCGCCGATTCATTATCCGCCAAGGCATCGTAAAAGCGGATTTCATCCTCCGTTAGTCCAAGCTCCCCTTCCCGGTGTGCTGCATCCCTGAACTTCTTCGCCATCCCAATCAGCTCTTCAATCACCTGGGCGGTTTCAATCGCCCGGTTCTGGTATCTCTTGATGACGTTGGCAAGCAATTCCGAAAACCTTTTTCCCTGAACAAGATTTCTGGAAAAGCGGGATTTGATTTCCCCGCTCAAGAGTCGTTCCAACAGCTCCACCGCCAAATTCCGTTCGGGAAGATTTTGCACCTCTGCCAGGAATTGATCATCCAGAATCCCGATGTTGGGTTTATCCAATCCCACCGCATCGAAGATATCCACGACCTGCTCTGAGATCACAGCGGAATTGATGATTTGCCGGATGGCCAGTTCCTTCTCTTCGTCCGTCAATTTTTTCTGACTGATATCCCTCTTGGTCAAAATGACCCGTACCGCCTGGAAGAAGGCTATCTCTTCCCGAACTGCTTTGGCTTCATCCAGCGTACAGCAGAGGGTGAACGCCTTGCTCATGGCCAACGCTTCATCACAGAACCGCTTCTTGCCGTCCTTTTGTTCCAATACATGGTTGGCGGCTCCGGCCAACCTCTTGTGGCCGGTGGTGAGGAAATCGCTGTAGTCGTATCCGTTCAGCATTCCCCGGATGATGTCCAGCTTTTCTGCCAGCACCGCATAAGCTTCTGAGGAATCCACCGTGGGCCGGCCACGGCCTCTGCTGTTGGTATACTCCTTGAGGGCAGATTGCAGCTCGTTGGCAATACCGATATAATCCACCACCAAACCGCCCTGTTTATCCTTGAATACCCGATTCACGCGAGCAATGGCTTGCATTAAATTGTGACTCTTCATCGGTTTATCGACGTAGAGGCTATGGAGACAAGGGACATCAAACCCGGTCAACCACATATCCCGCACAATCACCAAGCGGAGTGGGTCTTTGGGGTCTTTGAACCGCTTCTCCAGTCTCTTTTTGACCGGAGAGCCATACAGATGGGGTCGAAGGAGAGGCTTGTCACTGGCGGAACCGGTCATGACAATTTTGATGGCTCCCTTTTCCGGGTCCATATCATGCCAGTCAGGACGCAACTCAATGATTTTATTATAGAGATGTACACAGATTTCCCGACTCATCGCCACTACCATGGCTTTGCCGGTCTGCGCCTTGTTTCTCTCCTCGAAATGGGCCACCAGGTCCGTGGCAATGCTGGTGATGCGAGGTTCAGCACCAACCACCTTCTCCAAGGCTGCCCATCTGCTCTTCAACTTATCCTGTTGGCTCTCCTCTTCATCCTCGGCCAATTCATCCACCTCGGCATCAATATGGGGCAACTCTTCTGGATTGATTGCCAGTTTTGCCAGTCTTGATTCAAAGTAGATGGCAACCGTAGCCCCATCCTCTTTGGCCTGCTGCATATCGTAGACGTGGATGTAATCACCAAAGACCGCACGGGTATCCTTATCTTCGCTTGAAACAGGGGTTCCGGTGAAGGCTACAAAGGTGGCATTGGGGAGTGCATCCCGCAGATGTTGGGCATAACCAACTTGGAATTTTTCCTGACCCGGTTTCCCCTTCAGAGCAGCGGCAAAGCCGTATTGGGTGCGATGCGCTTCGTCAGCAATCACCACGACGTTGTGACGGTCGGAGAGCTGGGGAAAGGTGTCTTCATCCTCCCCCGGCATAAATTTTTGGATGGTGGTGAAGAGGATACCCCCGGAAGCGCGATTCTTGAGTTTCAGCCGCAGGTCTTGACGAGTGGTGGCTTGAACCGGCTGCTCTCTCAACAAATCCTGAGCCAACGAAAAGACACCATACAGTTGCCCATCCAGGTCGTTGCGGTCGGTGATGACCACGATGGTGGGATTCTCCATTGCCGCTTCCTGCATCACCCGTGCGGCAAAACAGGTCATGGTGATGCTCTTGCCACTTCCTTGGGTGTGCCACACCACACCCCCTTTGCCTTTTTCTTTCTTCTCTCCTCCATGTCGGGATACCTCCACCACCTGTTGAATGGCGGCTCGTACCGCATGGAACTGGTGATACCCGGCAATCTTTTTGACCAGGGTTCCATCATCTTCAAACAAAACAAAATATCGAATATAATCCAATAAATAGACTGGTGAGAAAACGCCCCTGATAAGGGTTTCCAACTCGTTGAACTGACCCAACGGGTCCAGTGTGACACCATCGATGGTACGCCATCTCATGAACCGTTCCGCATTGGCGGACAAAGATCCCATCCTGGCTTCACTTCCATCAGAAATCACAAGGATTTCATTGTATTGGAACAAATCGGTAATCTGTTCCTTGTAGGTCTGGAGTTGCTCAAACGCCTTCCAGATGTCGGCCTCCGCATCCGCCGGATTCTTCAACTCCAGCACCACCAAAGGCAGACCATTGACGAACAGAATAATATCCGGTCTGCGGGTGTGACGTGGACCTTTGACCGAGTATTGATTGACCGCCAACCATTCATTGTTGGCGGGATGGCTCCAGTCGATGAGTTGCACGAAATCTCCTCGTGTCTCCCCATCCTTCTGGTATTGCACCTTCACCCCACCCACCAACTGATGATGAAAATGGCGGTTTGCCGAAAGCAGTACCGGAGACCCTAGATTGACCACCTGTTTGAGGGCATCCTCTTGAGCTGTGGAGGGTACGGAAGGATTCAAACGGGCAATGGCACTGCGGAGACGGTCAATGAGGAGGATTTGTCGGTAATCTTTGCGTTCTGGGGAGTTTCCATCCGGGGCCAAATCCGGGCCGTGCAGATGCGTATAGCCAGTCTCACCCAACCAACCAAGGACTTCTTTTTCCAACTGCTCTTCGGTCATGATGCCTCTTCAGTTTCGGGTAATCGAAGTTGACCGGAGATGAGACGGGGGAGGAGGGTGTCACGGAGGGAGGTGAGGGTTGAACTCCATAGAATATTCTCCAT
>NZ_RXIU01000213.1 GCF_004217665.1 Candidatus Magnetaquicoccus inordinatus
TGGGGTCGATGGCAAGAGCTTGGTAAATCAACTTCTGGTTTGGCTCTGCTTTTGTCGCTTTGCGCACGTGCAAGACCCTGTCGTCAACCCGCCGGAAAGTGGCGGTTATGCGGCACTGGCCGCTGAGTGTCTTACGCAAGCTACTCCAACGATCACTGATCCCTTTTGTGCGCAGATGACGGCGAATGACTTGCACCAATTGGTAGGCCAGCACGGTAATGAATAGGTGACCCACTAGCTCCACGCCACTATCAGCAACAGTGAACAGGCGTATTTTATCACGTACCTCAGCCGCTATACCTGTCGCACGCTTAACGTCCACCTCGATGGAGCGCACAGATGCGCCAGTAGTATAACTAGTTGATTTTGAGAAAGAAGGAACAAGCGCAGTTTCTGCGTTTGTTGTTTTTCTGGCTTCTCCACTTGCCAAACCACCTGCGCGGCCTGCTCGTGTTTGTGGATACAGCTCAAGGTAAATCTTTTTCCGCTCTGCCAAATGTTCGCTGCGCTCTAATACTGTCAGGTCGTTTCTTAATAAGTTTTCATCTATTTCTGCTAATTTGCACTGTAATCCTGTTAATTCAAGAATCGTAGCTTCAATTTCTTCCCAATTTAGTTTCTTTGCCGCTTCAATTCTATGCTGGCCTGCGACGAGAACATATCCACCAGATTCTGAAACAACAACTTGTATTGGCGTTATTTGCCCAATTGCCAAAAATCCCTCAATAAGCGCATCAACGGCAGATTGATTTATCTGTCGCATTCTTTTTCCAACAGCAATTTCGCTGATTTTGATTTTCATGCTTTTTACCGATTCTCTTATGGCACCATCAACCTATTCTTCCAGATAGCTTCCCGGTCCCCATTCATCATGTCCAAGTGGCATACTGTTGAGCAGTTCACGGGTCATGCGCCAGTGTGGCAAGTGAGTATCCATCATGGCAATGAACTCCTCCCCATGGGTCCGGTGAACCAGATGGGCCAGCTCATGCACCACAATGTATTCCAAACACTGCTCTGGTTTCTTGACCAGCTCCAGGTTGAAGAGAATCCGCCGACTTGATGGATTGCAACTGCCCCATTTGGTCTTCATCTTCTTGACCACCCAAGCCGCCACCTGGACCGCCAGGACGGATTGCCACTTCTCCAAGAGTGGAAGAATCAGCAGCTTGAGCTGCACCCGATACCACTTGGAGAGGATTTCACCACGCTGCTCTTGGGTAGTACCGGGCCTGACAAACAAATCCAGGTAAGTTACAGCATTCACTGCCACCATGGCGGCTCCGGGCCGCTCTGTGACCCGCAGGCGATACCGCTGACCCAGGTAGTAGTGGCTTTCAGCGTTGACCATTTCCCGTTGGGATTGTCGGGGTTGGTTCTGGAACTTCATCTGTTGACGCCGAATCCAAGGGAGCTTCTCAATCACCGCTAATCGGACAGCTTCATCAGTGACCAGGAGAGGGACAGCCACACGTACTCTGCCATGCGGGGGATAGACACCCAAGTGGAGATTCTTGATATCCTTCCTGACCACCTCCACATTCAAACCGCTGACTGTGATATGGTGAGACTCAATAGCCATTTTGATGCTTTGCCAATTCCAGTATCTGGTCAGTCACGGCATCATCCTGCAATATCTCCCGGATTGCCCACCAGACCTTTTTACGCTTCATAGAGTTCTCCCGCCAACCATCCATCCGGCTATTCTGGATTGCACTATCCACTGCCAGAGCCAGATGGGCATCTTTTTCCAGGTTATTGTAGAGGGTTCTCTGTGCGGAGGTCTTCAAGATGTCAGGATACCCCCCTGGTCCACCTCCGGGATGTTTGGCATCTCTGGATAATTGGGCAATCTTGTCCAGATATTCCTGATATGTCAGAGCCTGCTTGCGTCTTTGCTCAATCAGAGTATCCAGCAACCGGGACATCTGCTCATAGTAGGCAGGGTCAATAGGGGATTCATTGATGATGAGCCTACGGACGTTGTTTTCAATGGTTTCAGCAACCGCATCCTGATTTTTTCTGATACTTTTGGGCAGAGCATTCACGGCCTCTGCCCCTTTATCCACCAGCAATTGAATCAAGCTCATGTCATCAAAGGAAGAAATCTTCTCACTGGCCTCTGCATGGATGTAGGTATCAATCAGATGACGCATGGCCGGTTCATAGAGTTTCAGGTCAAGAAAATCTCCGCTGGAGAGCTTGACCTCCTCCGTTATCCTGGCAAACTGGTCCACTTCACCCTTGATTTGTTCAATCTCACTGGGCTTGTAGCCCGCCTCATCCAATTCATTGGCAATGCTTGAATAGGCTCTGAGCAAAGAGGAGAAAAACTTATAGAGCTTCAGACGTTTTGGTTCATTTTCTTTCAGTTGGGCATGGTTGCCAGATTCCATGGCACAGAAGTAATGCAGATAATCAACCTCCTCCCTGGGTGCTGACACCGGCTCACACAAAGCTTTGATGGCTTCACGGGCTTCTTCCAGTTTTTCTCTGGCCTTGGTCAATCTGTTTTGCAGGAGACCATTGACATCAGATGCGTCATAACCATCCAAAGCGCCACTTGTGTAATCCTCAACAGCTCCTTCAAGCTTCTGGAACAAATCCTTATAATCAATAATGTATCCGTATTCCTTATCATCTCCATCCAACCGATTCACCCGACAGATGGCCTGGAACAGACCATGGTCCTTCATCTGCTTGTCAATGTAGAGATAGGTGGCTGGGGGTGCATCAAATCCGGTCAAAAGCTTATCCACGACAATCAGCAGCTTCATCTGTCCGGGTTCATGGATGAATTTTTTTTTGACCTCCTGCTCAAACCGTTCAATTTTCTGGATGGCACTCTTTTCCGGTTCATTGAACCACTCTGCCAGCATCCTGGAATAGACTGAATATTTCAGAAGGTTGTCCGTTTCACCCTCTCCGCTGGTTTCACCTTTTGAGTTGTCTATGCTTGGGGCATAACTGGTGACGATGGCACATCTTCCTTGCAATTCCGTTTTTCTGAACAACTCATAAAATTTGCAGGCTTCATAGATACTCCCTGCCACCAGCATGGCATTACCATGGCCATCCATCAGACGTGGCCGGGTATTCATGTCCATCAGAATATCAGCCACAATCTTTTCCAGACGGGACTGGCTGGAGAGAACCTGCTGCAAGGTTCCCCATCTCTGTTTCAACTGAATTTTGGAATAATCATTCAACCCCTTGGTCTTGGCATCAAACCAGTCATCCACTCTTTGAGGTGAGGTCAGTGATTGGTCAATCTCTCTGGCCTCATAGCGGAGGTCCAAGACCACACCCTCACGCACCGCCTGGTCAAATTTGTAGGTGTGGATGTAGCTTCCAAACACCTCAATGCTCTTCTGCTTGTCTGATTTCAAAAGAGGCGTACCGGTGAAACCAATGAACAAGGCATTGGGCAAGAGATTGGTCATGGCCTTATGGAGGTCACCGGACTGGGTACGGTGGCACTCATCCACAAAGACGTAGAGGTCTCCTTTTGCCCTAAAATCAGAGGGTAGCCTTTGAATAGACTCTATGAACGCCTTGGCTGCCGCATCACCATCTGAACTCTCTTGACGGCCAAATTTATGCACCAGGGAGCAAACCAGCGACTCTTTGCTTTCATTCAGCGTGGCAATCACGTCTTCACCGCTCTTGGTGCGGTAAATCTGTTCATTGACCCCTTTGAAGACCTTCTCAATCTGTTCATCCAGTTCGGTGCGATCGGTGATGATGAAGACCCGTGACCCGGGACGGTTCTCCCGTATCCACTTGGCCAACCAGACCATGGTGAGGGATTTACCGCTACCCTGGGTATGCCAGATGATTCCGCCTTGACGGCGATAGATATGCTCCTGAGCAGCTTTGACCCCAAAATACTGATTCTGTCGGCAGACCTTCTTGACACCGGCATCAAACACAACAAAATCATGAATCAACTCCAGGAAACGACCCTTTGCACCCACCTGGAGCAGATGACGGTCCAACAAATTGGCCTCTGATGCAAACGGACCCGTCTCCTCATACCAGCGGAGATAATACTTCTCCGGGGTCTGAATGGTTGCGTAGCGCAACCCCTCACTGTCATTGCCAGCCATCACCCACTGCATGGTGGAGAAGAAGGGTTGGATGAACTCCTTTTTCTGGTTATCCAGATTCTGCCGGATACCTTCTGCAACCGAGACGCTGGAACGCTTCAGCTCCAATACCCCCAAGGCAATCCCATTGACGTAGAGGACAATATCCGGTCTCTTGCTGCTGGCTTTGGCATCCGCTCCCTTGACCGTCACCTCCTCGGCAATGGCAAAGTGATTGTTTTCAGGATTTTTCCAATCAATCAACCAGACCGTGACCCGGTTCTCACCGGCTCCTGGTTGCACCTTGACCCCGTAGCGCAGGAGGTCATAGACCACTCTGTTGCGGTCGTAGAGGTGCTTACTGGTATCAGAGGCACTTTTTGCCAGTTCATGCAGTGCCCGGTTGATGAGGACATCTTCCACTCCCTGGCGATGCAGCCAGGAGGTGAGCAAACCAACCTCAATGTTGGCGTTGCCGGGTCGCTCTTTCCAGTTGCCCAGATAGTCGTAGCCCAATCTCTCCTGGAACAGAGCGATGACACGGGATTGAGTCTGCTTCTCAGTTTGACTGTTCATGGTGCTGGTGGATTGGCTGTGTCCGTTGATGACGTGGGAAACGGTTCCATGCTCAACTCATCGCCGCTGATGATGACCGGTCTACCATTCTTCCAGATGACCGCATACTGACCGAGACGCCGTTTACGTTCCAACACATCAGATACCGCCATTTTCATACAATCGAGAATTTGTTGGTCCTCGGCAGAGATGGTCTCCATCATCCTTTAACCTCTCGGATAAGGTGTTAAAAAATCTTATGTTGCGGCTCTATTCCAGATTGGCAAGTCGAAGAAGCCATCAGGGAATCCCATCGTTGCAGGGTCTATACGGTGCGTTGCCATGATGTGATGGAGACGTTTGCGCCACGAGTGTCCAGGAGTAATAACATCCATCAAATAGGCCAGCATGACAAGTGTGTTATAGATTTTTCTTGTATCGCTATTGTTAAAATTATTGCTAAGACCTATTGGGTTTTTGTTGGGCAATTTCCATTGGAAGGTGAATTTTCTATTCCAGAGTCGGGCATGGTGGGCGCAGATATTCCGAACCGTGCTGAGATGATGGATGAAAGAAACCAGAGTAGTTTCGTCCATGCCGTAGATTCTGGCGATTGCATTGCGGTCACTGCCCTTCGACAAGTTGGCATACCATCTGGAAAGAGCTCCCAACATCATGATTTCGCACACGGCCCAAAGTGGAGGAAGTGTCTCTTCGTATTGGTCGAACTTCCGAATGAAGGGTTCCTGGCTCTTCTTGACCTCCAACCGCAGCGATTCTACATTTTCAGCATGGGACTTTGGACCACCGTTCCAAATCGGCTTGAACAACGCTGCATCAAGATGAGCGTGTGGATGATACGTGTGAGACAGATGGTAGGTGAGTTGAGTCCGCAGAGAAATCTCCACCCTTTCTATGGCGTTCAACAACAGCAGGCGAAACTTTTTGTCGAACATGTATAAGTTAAAGATTTCATCAAATGCAGTTCCAGAAACAAAGTCGTGAGTCTCGTGGTCCGACTCAAAATCGTACCAGTAGCCGCTTAGTCGGTAGTAGTTGATGTGTTTGAGTTGGTGAAGGGCGGTGCTACGGTCTCGGATGACCATGCCGCGAGAGATGAGCTTGTCGAGCTGTTCGTCGAAGGTAGTTGCGGGTTCCAAAAATTTCATGAACCAACACTCCAGAAAAAAGTAACCCTCCATGGTGCGCCGTTCCGATGAGAGGCGTGGAGGGTGTTGTTGCCCTTAATTATAAGTGCTGCGCAGCAGGAATCAACAAAAAATTTGCTTATCACGCCGTCACCGTCACCCAGAAGGTCCACTATCTCCTCCCAAACCTGCTTTATTCCAACACCCGTATCATCATGTCAGGGGTCACAGGAATGGCTTGCTTAATCTGCTTGATGAGCTTGCGTGTACCATCAGGAAAAACTTCCACAATCTGGTTTCCTTCAACCTCCAACACACTGCTGCCCGAAGCCAATGCCTGCCAATAGGCTTGTTTGAAGGCTGGTTCAGCCAAATCCGGGATGTGTTCTTCCAGGAATTGCATGGTCTGCTCTGGAATGGTCATGCTGGTCTCCTGTTTGATTGTCATATCAACCGTATCCTCCCGGTCAGCAACTCCTGCATCATTCCCTGCTTCA
>NZ_RXIU01000214.1 GCF_004217665.1 Candidatus Magnetaquicoccus inordinatus
AGAGGTGCGCGACTGGCCTTTGGCTGAACGTACTGCGCATTTTGCATGTGTCCTTACCTTGGCCTGTCCTGATGGCCGACACCATCATTTTCAGGGCAGTGTGGCCGGGTTGATTGTCGATGAGCCCCGTGGCAGCAATGGTTTTGGTTATGATCCGGTTTTTGTTCCGGATGGATATACGCAAACCTTTGCCGAAATGGCGGGCCAACAAAAAGATTCTATCAGCCATAGGGGGCGAGCGTTGGCGGCACTGGCTGCGGCGCTGCAGGCTTCTGGCGGGCAAATCGTATTGTGTGATTGATTGTGTAGGTTGGTCATTCCATTTGTCGCAGAGGAGAGAGGCATGTCGAGATTGGTCCCCCCCCATGGTGGTGGTGCATTGAAGCCGTTACTGCTCACGGGTACAGCCCTGGCACAGGGTATTGAAAAGGCCAAAACACTGCCGCAGGTCCGTATGACCTCGCGGGAGTCCTGTGATTTGATCATGTTGGGAATTGGTGCCTTTACGCCACTGGACGGTTTTATGGGTGAGGCCGATTGGCGCAGCGTCTGCGAGAAAACCCATTTGGCCAATGGGGTTTTTTGGCCGATTCCGATCACCTTGTCGGTGAGCACGGAGCAGGCAAACTCTCTCTCTTTGGGTCAGGAAGTGGCACTGATTGATGATGAGAGTGGTGAAATTCGTGGCCTGATGACCGTACAGGAAAAATATACCATCGACAAAGGGCTGGAGTGCCGCTCTATTTTCCAGACCGAAGATCCGGAACATCCTGGTGTGCAGAAGGTGCAAGAGCAGTTGCCGGTGAATATTGCTGGTCCGGTTCAGGCTTTGTCGGAAGGGGAGTTTCCAGAGCGTTACAAAGGGATCTACATGCGTCCTGCCGAGACCCGTGCCCTTTTCGAGGAGAAAAAATGGCACCAGGTTGCAGCATTTCAAACCCGCAATCCGATGCACCGCTCCCATGAATTTTTGGCCAAGATTGCCGTGGAGACTCTGGATGGGGTTTTGGTACACCAGATTCTTGGCAAGCTGAAAGCGGGTGATATACCGGCTGAGGTGCGTGCAGAAGCGATTGATGTGCTGATTGAAAAATATTTTGTCAAAGATACTGTGGTGCAGGCTGGCTATCCCATGGAGATGCGTTATGCGGGTCCGAAAGAGGCTCTGCTGCATGCCGTGTTCCGTCAGAATTATGGTTGTTCGCATCTGATTGTTGGTCGCGACCATGCGGGTGTGGGCGACTATTATGGTCCTTTTGATGCGCAATATATTTTCGATCAGGTATCGGAAGAGGAGTTGCGCACCCGTCCGCTGAAGATTGACTGGACCTTCTACTGCTACAAGTGCCAGGGTATGGCCTCCATGAAGACCTGCCCACATGGCAAAGATGATCGTCTGTTGTTGTCCGGTACAAAACTGCGTAAAATGTTGTCCGAAGGAGAGCAACCTCCCGCCGAGTTCAGTCGGCCTGAGGTTGTGGCAATTTTGCAAAAATATTATGCCAGCCTGTCATCCTCCGAGAAGGTGGAGGTGAAGTTGCACAAAGCGGCGACAGGTTAACTTAGCGGTGCCACCCGCTGCCTGTGTATGGGCAGCGGGTATTTTGAAGGATCAATTAACAACTCTTTTTTGGGAGAGGCCCACCGATGCCAAGCTGTGTAATCGCCGCCAAATGTGATGGCTGCAAAGGGCAGGACAAGACCGCCTGCATGTATATTTGCCCCAACAACCTGATGAAGCTCGATAGAGAGCGGATGAAGGCCTTCAACCAAGAACCGGAGCAGTGCTGGGAGTGCTATTCCTGTGTCAAGATCTGCCCGCAGCAGGCCATTGAGGTTCGTGCCTATGCCGATATCGTACCCATGGGTGGTGCGGTGATCCCGATGCGTGCTTCTGATTCCATCATGTGGACAATCAAATTCCGCAATGGCAATGTCAAGCGCTTCAAATTCCCGATTCGTACCACTGCCGAGGGTTCGATCGATCCCTATGCAGGCAAGCCGGCTGCCGATATGTCCAAGCTGGATCAGCCCGGATTTTTCAACAGCGAGGGGGCTATGCCCACCATTGGTAATTAATCCGCGCCGGTTGACAGTATAGACACTTTGGGGAGTGATAAAGAGATGGGAAGCTTTGGAAATCCTGATATTGTTGAAGTTGAAACCGATGTTTTGATCATCGGTGGTGGTATGGCAGCTTGTGGCTGTGCCTATGAAATCATGCGTTGGGCTCCCCCCGGAATGCGTATCCGTTTGGTGGACAAGGCCGCCATGGAGCGTTCTGGTGCTGTGGCCATGGGTTTGTCGGCCATCAACACCTATCTGGGTGGGCAAAATGCCGAAGATTATGTACGCATGGTCAGCAATGACCTGATGGGTATTGTCCGCGACGACCTGATTTATGATGTGGGCCGTCATGTGGATAACTCGGTGATGTTGTTCGAGGAGTGGGGTCTGCCGATCTGGAAGCAGCCAGGCGATGAGGAAAAGAGCCTGAAAGAGGGTGGTCAACCGGTCCGCTCTGGTAAATGGCAGATCATGATCAATGGCGAAAGCTACAAGTGCATCGTTGCCGAAGCGGCCAAAAAGGCGCTCGGCATGGAGAACATTCAAGAGCGTATCTTTATCGTCAAACTGCTGTTGGACACCAACGCCGAAAATCGTATCGCCGGTGCAGTTGGTTTCTCCAATCGTGAAGACAAGATCTATATCTACAAAGCCAATGCCATTTTGTTGGTGGCTGGTGGTGCAGTGAATGTCTTCCGTCCGCGTTCGGTGGCGGAAGGTATGGGTCGTACCTGGTATCCGGTTTGGAATGCTGGTTCCACCTATGCCATGGCTGCTCAGGTGGGTGCCGAGCTGACCATGATGGAAAACCGTTTTGTTCCCGCCCGCTTCAAAGATGGCTATGGTCCGGTGGGTGCATGGTTCCTGCTCTTCAAAGCCCGTGCGACCAACTGCCGTGGTGAAGAGTATATGATCACCAACAAAAAGATGTTGGAAGATTATCCGCCCTATGGTTTGGCAAAGGTTCCTGCAACCTGCTTGCGCAACCATTTGATGATGAAAGAGCAACGTGAAGGTCGTGGCCCGATCTATATGCGTACCGACACCGCTCTGCAAGCTTTGGCCGCCTCCTATGTGGAAGAGTTTGGTGAGAAGGAAGCCAAAAAGAAGATCAAACATCTGGAAGCCGAAGCCTGGGAAGATTTTCTCGATATGTGCATTGGCCAGGCCGGTGTGTGGGCTGGTGAAAACATCGAGCCGGAAAATGTTCCTTCCGAATTGATGCCGACCGAGCCCTACTTCCTGGGTTCGCACTCCGGTTGCTGCGGCATCTGGGTGAGCGGTCCGGCTGATATTGCTCCTGCAGAGTGGAGCTGGGGTTACAACCGCATGACCACCGTGCAAGGTCTGTTCACCGCTGGAGATGGTGTCGGTGCTTCCGGCCACAAATTCTCCTCCGGTTCGCATGCCGAAGGACGTATTGCTGCCAAAGCCATGGTCAAATTCTGCCTGGATAACAAAGATTTCAAACCCAGCTTGCCGGGTACAGCCAACGAATTGGCAGAAGAGATCTATGCTCCGGTGCGCACCTTCATGGAGCACAAAGATTATACCACGGCAGTCGATGTCAACCCCAACTATATCACGCCCAAGATGTTGCAGGCTCGTCTGCAAAAGATCATGGATGAGTATGTGGCGGGTGTGGGCACTTGGTATGTGACCAACACGGCGATGATGGAAATCGCAGTGAAAAAGTTGCAAGAGCTGAAACTGGACTCCAAGAAGATGGTTGCTCGTGACCTGCATGAACTGATGCGGGCATGGGAGAACTATCACCGCATCTATGCCGGTGAGGCCCATCTGCGTCACATGTTGTTCCGCAAAGAGACCCGTTATCCTGGTTTCTACTACAACATGGATTACAACTTTGTGGACGAAGAGAACTGGAAATGCTTCGTCAACAGCCGGATCGATCCCAAGACCGGTGAGTGGACCACCTTCAAGCGTGAGCACAAGGATTTGGTCACCAAGTAATTGGTTGTGAAGAGCTGGTTGGGGGAGGCGAGTGATTTGCCTCCCCCTTTTTTATTTGTGGGCAGGGGGCGAAGATGGCAGGAGAGCGGGAGCAGGAAGAGCGGGATCGCGTTATCAATTGGGATCCGGAGTTGCGCAATATGCCGCGCGAGGTGCGCAATGTGATTGCGCCGACACCGTTAAAAGGAACGGATGCCATGCAGTTTCGTTGTCATCCAGGAATCTCCTGTTTTAACGAATGCTGCCAAAATATTGAGATATTGCTCACGCCCTATGATCTTCTGCGGTTGCGGCGTCGCCTCAATTTATCGGCAGAGGAGTTTCTTTTGCAATATGCCACCTTGTATACCATGAACAAGGGGCAGTTGCCGGTGGCCATGTTGCGCATGGATGAGCAGAGTGGACGCTGTCCTTTTGTCACCGATGCCGGATGTTCAGTATACAGTGATCGACCGGTGACCTGTCGCTACTATCCTTTAGGCATGGCCTTGTTGCATCGCCAGCAGGCGACCGAGGATGAATCTTTTTATTTTATGATTAAAGAAGATTTTTGTCAGGGGCATCGGGAGGAGTGTCGTTGGCAGGTAGAGGAGTGGCGCCGTGATCAAGGCTCCGATGGTTATGATGAGCGCAATCAAAAGTGGATGGAGTTTATCATCAAGCGTCGTTCGGCAGGAGATGGGGTAAGCACCTCGTTGCCGGTATCCGAATTTTTCTATATGGCCAGCACCAACCCCGAAAAATTTCGCGAGTTTGTCTTTCAATCCAGCTTTTTGCAACGTTACCATGTCGATGAGGCACAACTGCAGCAGTTGCGCACCGATGATGAAGCTTTAATCGATTTTGCCCTTTCCTGGTTGAAGAGTGTGTTATTTGGTGATCAGGATGTGCGTGTCAAACCAGATGCAATTGCTGCCTATAAAGCGAACAAGCAGGCGAAAAAGGCACAGGAAGAGAAAAAGAGCGAATAGGAAGAACAGGTTGCCTGGTATGTATGCACAGCTTTGATTGTGGCAACAGTGCGGAACTTAACAAATGTGCTTGCCCTTGGCCAAAACAAAAACAAGTCAGGGCAATCGTATTTCAAAAGCAGAAAATTATTATGGAGGTCCAGGAGGAGATTATCTCCTCCTGGTGGGTGCAGGGCAAAGCCCTGCTGGTAATGTGCGGCGTTACACAAAAGCGAATGCGTAGCATTCGCGCACGCCGCACAGATTTGTGCCCCGCAGGGGTACTCTTTGGGAGGGCGGACGCCCGACATGCACAGTTTCGCTTGTGGCAACAGTGAGGAGATTGGCAAATGCGTTTGCCCTGAAAACAAGTTGAAACCAGTTGCTGGCTCCGCTATATTGCAACTGAAGAGGAGTGCAATTGCAAGATGGGGGTTGCTACAATCTTGAAAGCAACTCTTTTCAACAGGGTTTGATTGGGTAAAAAAATAAAAGATGAAAAAGAGTGTTCAAAATTTTTTGACGGGCATGGGAAGCTTGTTAGAGGTTTATCCTGATCCCTCTATCTCAACACCTGAGCTGCGCCGTTTTATGACCCCTCCCAAAAGCGTTGAGGAGGCATTTCTTGCTGACGCAAACGCCTTGCAAAAAGATTGGCAACGAGTTGGTACTTCATTGCAAAAAGCTTTCAGTGGCCTGAGTCGTGTTGAACGGCATTGAAAAAGCGCCAGCAACTGAGCCTGTAGCAACTGAGGGGTTGCAACCTGAAAATGCGCAGCAGAAAGTTGTAGTGGTACAACATACCCAGGAGTTTATGGGGCCCATTCCGTCACCGCAAATATTGACAGAATACAGCCATATTTTACCCGATCTGCCAGAACGAATCGTCAAACGTTTTGAAGAAGAGAGCAGACATCGGGCAGCAATGGAAAAGGAGGCATGGGCCTTTCACCGTCGTGGTCAATGGATGGCGCTTTTTATGGGGGTTGTTGCCCTGATAATTGCTGCTGTTTTAACCTTATCAGGGCATGACGGAGTGGGAGGCACCATAGGCGGTGTGACTGTCACTGGGCTGGTTGGTGCTTTTATCGCTGGCAAACTACATAATTCAAAAGACACCTGACTCGCCTTCCCTTTTCAGATCATAGTTGCAGATTGGCTTTCCGTTTCCAGATCATAATCACAGAGCGCTGTTGCACCTAAAATTTGTAACTATTCAGGTTCGTGCTGGCTCGCCAGCTCTACCCCCATGGGGATGCTGTGGGCATTGGCGCAAAAATG
>NZ_RXIU01000215.1 GCF_004217665.1 Candidatus Magnetaquicoccus inordinatus
CTGACCCAACTGGCAGAATCACCGCGAAAACGTAAGCGACAAATGGCTGTATCGGGGAAAACATGTTAGCGCATATGGGGCTTTGCCCTGCACCCACCAGGAGGAGATAATCTCCTCCTGGACCTCCATAATAATGTTCAGGTTTACAAATGCGCTTGCCGTGGATATTTCCCTGCTGGCAGACTCCTGTACCGCTCAACCTATCTGCTGGGCAAACGATCAAAAAAACGTGCCCGATATAAAATACGTCCCTCTGCATCCGGCAAGTCGCGAAAGGCGTTGCGGGTATGTAAAACATTATTGCTGATCAAACCCCAACCGCTCTGCAAGCGTCCACGAAACAGATAGGGAGAGGGTTCCTGCAACACTTGGCGAAAGGCCGCCAGCGCTTCTGTGGTGGCGCTATCGCTACGCCAACGAATACTTTTGTGCCGATTGGTAAAGCGTGTGTGCAGTGTTCCTTCGGCATTTACGGAAAAGACCGGGCCACTGCGTTCAGGGCGTGCCACCTCGCCCTGCGCATCCAAACGAGCCGGAATGGTCATCACATCCTTTTCCATCAAGGTGGCAATCCACTGCGGATTGCGGTCACGTAACTGCATATAGACCAGTTCATGGTCCAGCAGCTCATTCTCTCCACCCTCATGGGCCGGACGCTCGCAATACAAACACAAACTCTGCACCTGATGATCCGCCGGATTATAATAGCCATCGGTATGCCATCCAATAGCCGCCGCACGGTAGGGAATATAGGCGGCAAACGGATCATAGGCTGAGCCGCCTGGGGTCAACGCCGACAGACCATCCTCGCCTGCTCCCAGATTGCGATCCAGCTCATGTATACCCAACTGCGCGGTCAGAGCGGGTAGGGGATTGCTTTGTACCTTTTCGGGATGGAGCAAACGAAACAAGGCCATATTGCTTTTGGCGCAACGCGCTAAAAGGGCGCTCCGCTCGCGGTCGGTTAAGGCAAAAGGATCGGCAATCTCCACCAACAAATCGGCCAACGAGCTCGGATACTCTGCCAATTTATCCCGTTTCCATGCTTGGTAGAGTGGTTCATTGTCTAAAGCAAACGCTGTCGTCATCTTCATGCTCCGTGTATGCGGCATCCCTTGCCCCCTCCAGGAAGCAGCAGATCCCCATATGAAAAAAAAGGCGGGAGAGTATGCTCTCTCCCGCCCGTTGGCAACGGTTTTGTAACCGTTGTTGAAGCGCTGTACTACAGACCCATGCCCATCTGAATATAGCCACAGGGACATGATTGGAAACAGACATGACACCCATTGCATTTGGTATAGTCTGTAAACATCACCTGACCCTGCGGACGTTTCAGATCACGATGAATCGTCTCTTTGGGGCAGTAAATACGGCATTGGTCACAGGCAAAACATAAGCCGCAGCTCATGCAGCGTTTGGCCTCAGCCATGGCCTGCTCGGCAGTAATGGTGAAGGTGGTCTCTTTGAACCCTTCAATCGCTTCGTGCGCATCCAGTCTGGCCTCTTCATTGCGGGGGGCCTTGCGGTAAAAGTCAAGCCGCATCTCTTCGACGCGAACCGGTTTGACTTTGCCCGGTAATTGATGTTTGGCACCCTTCAAGAAGCTGTGCATTGCCCGTGCGGCTTGCCGACCATGTCCCACGGAACGGGTAGAGATGCCCAACCCCAACACATCACCACCGGCAAACACCCCCGGCAATGAGGTTTCAAAAGCGTTGTTGGCGCTGATCCATCCCCATTTGTTGGCCAAATCGCCCATGCCCTCTTCCAACTCCGGCACCTGACCGATACCCATGATCACTGTGTCACAGGGCACGGTGAACTCTGAACCGGGAATCGGTTCTGGACGACGCCGACCCGATTTATCGGGGGCACCCAACTGCATGCGAATACAACGTGCTGCGACAGCACGACCTCCTTCGGTCAACAACTCCACCGGAGCTGCCAGCAGTTCAAAGCGGACACCCTCTTCAATCGCTTCATCCACATCTTTGGCGATTGCGGGCATCTCATCTTTGGTACGACGATAGAGAATGGTGACCTCTGATCCACTAGCAACCCGACGGACAATGCGTGCCGAGTCTACTGCGGTTTTTTCAGTACTGACCACCTCTTCTTCTTTGCGTGCCTCTTCATCAATCTCTTTGCGCACCGCATCATAACGGGCATCATCACCCGACTCTTCTGCAGCAAGCAGCTCTTTTTGCAAACGCAAGGAGACACGGGCGGCATCCATGGCGCTGTCACCACCACCGATGACCACCACCCGTTTGCCGATCTCCACTTTGGCACCGGTGTTGACCCGATTGAGAAAACTGGCTGCCGTAAAGACATTGGCCGAATTTTCACCCGGAATATCCATATTGCTGCCCTTGTGTGCACCCAAGGCCAGATAGACTGCAGCAAACTCCTTGCGCAACTGCTCAAAGGAGAGATCCCGACCAATACGGGTGTTACACTTCAACTCCACACCAAGATCCAAAATATTTTGGATTTCAGCATCCAAAACTTCATCCGGCAAGCGATAGGTGGGGATGCCATAACGCAACATGCCACCCGCTTTTTCAAAGGCTTCAAAGATGGTCACTTGATAGCCACGGCGCGCCATCTGGTAGGCACAAGAGAGTCCGGAAGGACCAGAACCAACCACGGCAATTTTTTGCGTTTTGGTGACATCGGTAAGCTTTTTAAACTTCAGCTTGCGGCGCAAACCATGATCACCGATAAAACGCTCCATATTGTTGATGGCGACCGAACCATCTTCCTTATGCTGGCGGTTGCATCCCGATTCACAGGGATGCGGGCAGATACGCCCATGGGTTGCCGGCAAAGGATTTTTATCGGTCAAAATTTCCCAGGCCTTATCCAATGCCTGCTCCTGGGTCATTTTATACTGACTGGCCTGAGCAATGACTGTCAGATAGCCGCGAATATCCTCGCTGCTGGGACAGGCATCTTTGCAGGGCGGCAGCCGTTGCACATAGGTGGGACATTTCCAACTGCTGCCGTTACGCACAACAACCTCTTCCGCGACGGACTTGCGTAAAGTCGGCTCAAGGTCGTCCCTGGTATAATCTTTGGTAAAGATAGTGGGTACTAACATGGATGACTCCTTCTGCCCGATTGTCTCGAGCGCCGAAAATGAGCGTTTATTCAGCCCCTGTTACAAACGGACCATCGCGGACCGGTTCAGGTTGGACAACGCTTCCGGGCTGTCATCAATGTGATATTTGGTGAACGGGAAGCCGGTTTTTTCAAAGAAACGCTGCCAGCCGATCCGTTCGATCCATTCGCCAACGCGCTCCCAATCCTTAGCACCTTCCTTGTAGGCGGTGAGAATCCGGCGAATAGCCGCAGAGACCTCTGGCCAACGGGGTGGATTGTTGGGGATGCCCCATACTGCCAACTTCATGAAGGTTGGAGCAGAACGGGCGTTGGACATTTTACCACCGACCCAGATGGAGAGGGTATCGGTTTGCGCGTCACGAATCTCCATGCTGGGGCACTGACCATGGCAAGCACCACAGTACATGCACTTTTCTTGCACCACTTCCACACTTTCATTGCCATTGACCACAGCCGGACGAATCGCCGCTGCCGGGCAAATGGCCACCACTTTTGGCAACTCGCAGATCTGCATGTTGTCATGGTTGATGCGTGGCGGATGATGGTGCTGCACGATCACAGAGATATCACCATGGCTGGCGCAGTTGATCTGGCAGCATGAGGTGGAGAGATGTACCCGGTTGGGGAAGCTCTCGGTTTTGAACTCCTCAATCAAATCATCCATCATCGCTTTCACCGAGCCGGCGGCATCGGTTCCAGGCAGGTTGCAGTGCAGCCAGCCCTGGGTATGGGCAATGTTGGAAACGGAGGGACCAGTACCACCGACCGGCCAACCCAGATCTTTTTCCACTGTGTTGATCAGGCCATCCAACTGAGAGGCATCACCCAACAAAAATTCGATATTGGCGCGGGTGGTGAAACGGACAAACCCCTCGCAATATTTATCGGCAATATCGCACACTTTGCGCACGGTATCGGCGCTCATGGTGCGCGGAGAACCGGCCCGCACTGTATACAGTTTATCACCGTTTTCGGCCACATGGACCAAAACCCCGGGACGCAACCGCTCATGATAATCCCACTTGCCATAGTTTTTGGCCATCAGCGGATGCAGATATTGGGTATAGTCGGGAGCCCCCTGGTCCCGAGGTGCCATTGCTTTTTCGCTCATCTTGAATCTTTCTCCACAATGTATCGGTCAGTAGTATGAGAGAGTCGTATCCGTGCTCAATCAGCCGTTTCCGGCCCTTCGGATTCCCGGTTCCACACTTTGGGATTTTGCGTTTGTTCGCCACCAAAACGGGTGGGCGCCAACTCTTCAAATTTGATGTAGGGTGAGGTACGAGGACGCAAAATCATCCGGGGATCCGGCTCCATGCCGATACCATCCAGGAAGGTGGCCATGCCAACCCGATGAATGAATTCACCGATTCGCTCATGATCCATGCCGTTATCGTTCCAGAACTCCCATACCCGCTCGATAAACTCTTTCAGATTTTCCAGATCCTCATCGGTCTCCAGCTTCATGAAGGGGACCAACACCGAGCTCATGGTATCGCCAATCTTCAGGGTGCGATGGCCGCCGACCAGAATGGTCACACCGCGATCCTTGCCTGGTTTCAGGGCTTTGTTCATGACATTGATGCAGTGCATGCAGCGCACGCACTCGGAATCTTCCACCTTCAGCTCTTTACCACGCACGCTCAAGCAGCGGGTCGGGCAGCGGGTGATCACATTGTCGATCAGATATTCCAAGCCTTTTTCATCAATAAACTCTGCAACTTTTTCTTGATTGACCTGCATCGGACCGCGCCAGGTGCCGATAATCGGCATGTCGGAGCGCACGATCGAGTTGCCGCAGTCGTTGCCACAGCCAGAGAGTTTGAATTTGAATTTGTAAACAAATTCAGGGCGATGCAGAAATTCGATGAAGCTGTCGGTGATAAACTTGGTGGTTTTCATGGTGTCGAAGCAGGCCATTTCGCAACGCGCCTGTCCCACACAGCATTGCAGGGTACGCATGGCGGCGCCAGAACCACCAATATCCCAACCATCATTCATCAGATCTTCGGCGACATTCATCGAGCCGTTGTCATCAAAACCCAACAGCAAAATATCACCAGACATGCCATGCAGTTGCAAAATACCGGCACCGTGACGTTCTGCGCTATCGGCCAAGTTGCGCAATGCGGCAGTGTTATAGACCCAACCCGGTGGCTCAATGACCCGCACAGTGTGGAAGTTGGCCAGAGCCGGATATTTGTCCGCTTTTTCAGATACACGTGCAATCACCCCGCCGCCATAGCCAGGCACGTTGATGATTTTGCCCAACCAATAGTTCCATTTGTTCTCGTAAGACTCTTCCAACTGGTTGAGAAGCTGGACAATCTGCGGCCGCTTCTTGGAATACTCCTTCAGATCTTTGACAAAACTGGGCCAGGGGCCCGATTCCAACTCATTCAACAACGGCGTTTTCAACGCCATTCCAGGGGAACTGTCTTCGTTGCTCATGCGACACTCCTTGGCGAGAGGTTCAAATTTAGAAACCAAAACAACCAGTTAGATTCCATCTTTCCGGTCGGACTACAGCAATTCAGCTACAAATCAGTGATTCGCGCAAGTATAAACCAAGCTTGAGTCTGCATACAACAGAAAATCATAAAATTCTAATATAAACACATTCACATGTTCTGAATAAATTAGATAATTATCAAATTATTCTGATTTTGGCGCGCATCTCCCACAGAGAGCAGTTCTCAAGCTCTGCTCCAGGCAAAAAAAAGCCCCTGTTCCCACAAGGAACAGGGGCAGAAATGGGCTGCAAGGGAAAAAGCAGGCCAATTATGAATTATTGGCACTACTTGCAGACAACAATTTTAACAGCGACTGGGCCTGCATGTTGGCCTGAGCCAAAATGGCCATCGTAGCCTGCTGACGAATCGATTGATTGGCGGCATTGGCACTCTCTTCCGCATAATCGGTATCGGCGACACGGGAATGGGCCTCTGTATAGCCCAGCGAGGTGGCATCCAAGGTGTCGGCAATCGCTTGCAAGCGACTTTGCATGCCACCGATGGTGGCCCGCAGCATGCTGATAGAGTTGAGCGCGCTATCGGCATTGTCAATGGTTGTGCTGGCATTGGCGGCGGTATCCACCTTCAAATAGGAACCGCTGTTGTCGGTTCCCAAGGCGGCCAG
>NZ_RXIU01000216.1 GCF_004217665.1 Candidatus Magnetaquicoccus inordinatus
CTGATCCGCTCCACCGGCAGAGTGCGCCCTTTGGCGGCACTGGGATTGCTGCCCATCACCGCCACCCACTGCTGTTGGGTCACTGCATATTTGCCCAACAAAAAAGGCTTGCTGATGGTTACCGTATGCTGTGGCAACTCATCACCGGCAGCCATGCCATCAAAATGCACATCCGCTCCCATCATAAAAGTTCCCGCCGCAATCGGAACAAACTCCATACCGATCGCGTTGGTATAAGGCTTGTTGATCTCAATGGTTTTGCCACTGCTTGTTGGCGTCTTCGCTCTCATGCTCTTTTTCTCCTCAGCCAATTCCGGGCCCTTGAAACGCAATTATAACTGCCAATCTCTCAATCAACCTCCCGCCCAGAAGAAAAACTCCACATAGAACGGCCCGCTGCTGGTCTTGAAATACTGTTTGATACTATCAAAATTGGATTTATATTGCATGCGATACTCTTTGCCGGCAATCAGCGTTGGAGGGGTCAGTTGCACCGCACTAAAACGGTTGGACAATTTGGTCTGCAAACCTCCGGCAATCATGTTGCCCAACTCACCAAAACCATCTCCCGCCTCGCCAAACAAGGTGTCATACTCCTCGCCAGCAAAGTTACCTGCCAGTTGCAAGGCCAAATGCAATGGCGAAGCCAGATGCACCCCACCGTGAATTCCACCAGAAAAATTGATAATTACCGTAACTTCGGTCTCCGGGGGGCGATAAGAGTCATCTTCACGCTTCATCACCAACGGCCCAGGGGTAATCTCGATTGACAAAAAGGTCAAAAAGACATCCCGAACCGACTCCTTGATCAACTCGGCAAACTCTTTTTTGATTGTCACGCTGGACAAATCTTCTTTCATGCCCCACACACTCCCCACGTCAGAGAAATCGGTCGCACACCCACACGGCAAACTGTCACATAGTAACAAAGGAAAAGCCTTTGTGTAAAAGATAAAAAACCGTCTTTCACAGCATAAAATTGTCCTTGCACGACGAGCTTGTCAATCCCTGGTGATAGCCAGACACTGCGCCTGGCTCAGCAGGGCAGGCACGGGGAGCGCACAAACCGATGAGCGCACGACAAAACAACCCGCAACCTCCTGCAAAAGCGCGTCCAAGAGACAGAGAGAGGGACAACTCGTTGGATTTTCTGCCACTCCAGGAGGGGAGCTCCCCTCCTGAACAGTTTTGCCAGCACTCTTGAGTTTGTGCATACATCTACGGCGCAGACTTAGACTTTCAGAGTACCAAAACGCTCTTCATATTGACGAATCGCCATATCCAACATCACCTGCAAGCGTTTGGCCGCATAGGGATTCATCACCACACGATTGCTCAAATGGACTTTGACCTCTTTTTGCCCCGATTGCCATGCCTGATTGGAGCCAAACAGAATCATGATCTCCTCCCGTGTGCCCAACACATTGCACACATTGGCAAATGAGGTTTGCATCTGGCTGTCGTCCCAGACAATTTTTGGATCATCATCCATGCCGTCACGACGTGTCACCACCGGTCCGCTTTCATTCTCCATGTTTCATATCCTCTCGCAAAAAAATCACCCCTACCACTACCGGCAAACTGGAAACAGAATACCAGAAAACAACCGCAAACGCTCTTTTTTTTTCCTTGTCTGGCAGGGGAGTAAAAAGTGCAGTACCGACAGTTTACTTGCACCTACACCCACTCACTATTGGCGCCCCCTGCACGAGAGCATACAAGGCCCGCCAGCGGCTCTCCACACAGTTGCTCGCCCCATTCAGCGACGAAAAGAGAGCCACAACAGCTCCGGGGCGCGCGGATGCCACTGCTGCGCCTGCTGCTGCAGCGCGGCAACCTGCTCAGCAGAGAAGCGTTCCGCCAACTGCTGCCAAGAGCGCACTGCCTTTTTATCCCCGCGCTGGGCTGCAATCGCCAACCAACGACAGGATGGCAAGGCTCTCTCCCACTGCGCCTCATTGGCACAGCCCACCGCCAAAGCCAGTTGCGCCTCGCCATGCCCCTGCTCTGCCGCCTGATGGAGCCAATAGATCGCCTCCTGACGCCGCAACATACTCTCCTCAGCCGCCAAATAGAACAAACCCAAATTATATTGTGCTACCGCATAACCACTCTCCGCAGCCCGGCGAAACCATGCCAACGCCTGCACACGGTTTTCCGCAACCCCTTGGCCCTGATAATATAAAATTCCCAAATTATGCTGGGCGATGGCATCCCCTTGCTCGGCAGCCTGGCGCAACCAAAACAGTGCACGCGGCCACTCTGCGGCTACATCCTGCCCCTGATAATAGAGAACCCCCAATTGATACTGGGCGGGCCCATGCCCCCACTCCGCCGCCTGGCGCAACCACTGTACCGCCTCCCGCCGCTTGGGCGGCATCCCCAACCCCTGCTGCAAAGCCACTCCCTTATTATAGGCAGCGGCTGCCTGTATAATCTCTGCGCTCTCCTGCTCTCTCTCTGCCGGCGCCTCCTCCCGCAACAAGGAGTGGATAATCTGCCCTCCCAACTCCCCTTGCCCGGCAGCACGCGCCAACAACTGCAGCCCCTGCTGCTGCTCCGGCTCGCCGCCAAGACCCAACCAACGTATCAGGCCAAACTGTCTCTGTGCCTGGGCATCGCCCCGCTCGGCAGCCAAGGCAAACCAGAAATAGGCTTTGCCCGCATTGCGCGGCAACTCTTCACCCTGCAAATAGCGCATTCCCATCAAAAGCTGGGAAGGCAGATCCCCGGCTACCGCCAACAGGCGAAGCTGCTCCACCCTCACCTCGGCAGACCATCCCCACGACAGCCAAAACAGGCTGCAGACGAGGGCGAAACAGACCCCCAGCGCACGCATAACCACTTTTCCTCCAAAAAAAATGCTCCAAATGCACCGACAAGAGCAAAAAGTGCAAGAAGAGGCTTGAATGATACCGAACTCCCAGCCACAATAGAGGGCTGTTGCCATCCTGGCTCGAAGCTTTTTGGCTCTTTATCACTTTAAGAAAGGCTGGATATGTCCAATAACAATAAAAACTCCAATACCCCTGAACCCGGAAAAGAAGAGAAAAAACCGATCGAGGAGGTGATCCGGGGACGGGAAAAAGAGGTAATCCGCCTATTGCGTGAGCAGGATTATCTGAACATTTTGACCCCACTGCAACAGGAACTGGTTAAATTGCAGCAGTGGGTCGTCGCCAACAAATTAAAAATCGTCATCCTCTTCGAGGGACGTGATGCTGCTGGCAAAGGTGGCACCATCAAACGCTTCATGGAGTTTTTGAGCCCCCGCGTCTGCCGCATCGTGGCTCTGGAAAAACCCACCGATCAAGAGAGAACTCAGTGGTATTTCCAACGCTACATCAAACAGTTGCCCCATGGTGGCGAAATCATCTTCTTTGATCGAAGCTGGTATAACCGTCCCGGCGTGGAGACCGTCATGGGCTTCTGCACCCCGGAACAGACCGAAACATTCTACCGCCAACTGCCCAAAGTGGAAGAGATGTTTATCGAATCGGGAATCAACCTGATTAAATTCTGGTTTTCCGTCGATCGCTCCTCCCAGGAAGAGCGTTTCGCCTCCCGCGAAACCAATCCCTTGAAGGTCTGGAAACTCAGCCCGGTTGATAAAGAGGCGCAGGCCAAGTGGGATGACTATTCCAAAGCCAGAGATGTGATGTTGAAAAAAACCAACCTGAAATATGCCCCCTGGACCGTTGTGCGCTCCGACGATAAAAAATTGGCCCGTATCAATGCCATCCGCTATGTTTTGAGCCGCTTCGACTATGATGGCAAAAACAACTCGTTGCTGAAAGTGGATCCGCGTATCATTGTTCCCGTCTCTGAAGAGATCGGACGCTCCTAAGCGGAAAGCCAATAAACCGTTTTCCCATCTTGACGGTACAAGGAGCATATCGCTATGTCATCCACCCCGGAACAGCCCCCTCTGGATCCCAACCAGGGCAGCCGTATTTGCTGTCCCATTACCGGCATGCCCTTGGTCTGGGTTCCTGGTGGGCTGTTCCGGATGGGGGATGATAGTATGACGGCACGCAACAATGAACAACCCGCTCATGAGGTGCAACTGCAAGGCTTCTGGCTGGGCCAATATCCGGTCACCCAGGGAGAGTGGTTTCAGGTGATGGGCAGCAACCTCTCCCATTTCAAACGGGGCGACAACTATCCAGTGGAGTCGGTCTCCTGGCACGATGTCCAGGAGTTTATCCGCACCCTCAACAGCAAAGGCAGCGCCCTCTATCGCCTGCCCAGCGAAGCGGAGTGGGAATATGCGGCGCGTTTTAACGGCGCGCAACTCGCCTTCAGCGGCAGCAACCAGGTCGATGAGGTGGCTTGGCATAGCGACAACAGCGACGGCTCTACCCATCCTGTCGGGCAAAAGAGTCCCAACGCCTTGGGGCTCCATGATATGAGTGGCAATGTCTGGGAGTGGGTCGCCGATTGGTATGATCCGGCCTATTATGCCGAATCAACACGCGACAATCCGCAAGGACCGGTCAACGGCATCCATCGTGTCAAACGGGGCGGCAGTTGGCAAAGCGCCCCGGCGCTGACCCGCGCAACCTTCCGCTATGACAGCAACCCCAGCGGCTGGTATGAAGATCTGGGCTTTCGCCTGTTGCGGGAAAAATAGGGCTCCCTCCAGTATACAGAGCAGCAACTCTCAGGCTGCAGTATGAAAAGGAAAAAAACAGGGCTCTCTCCAGTATACAGAGCAGCAACTCTCAGGCTGCAGTACGAAAATAGCTGACCGCTTCCGTCAATGCCTCGGCATTGCCACTCAGGGTATCTGCCGTGGCAGCCACCTCCGTCGATATGCCAGCATTCCGTTGGATAACCTGATCAAGCTCTTGAATCGAAAGATTGATCTGGCCAACACCTTGACTTTGTTCCAATGAGGCAGTCGAAATTTCTTGCACCAAAGCCGCTGTTTTTTGAATATCCGGCACCAGACTGTCAATAATCTTTCCTGCTCGTTCTGCCACCTCGACGGAGGAGGCCGAAAGATGTCCGATTTCACCCGCTGCCATCTGACTCCGTTCAGCCAGCTTGCGCACCTCGGCAGCAACAACCGCAAAGCCCTTGCCATGCTCGCCAGCGCGGGCAGCCTCGATTGCCGCATTGAGAGCCAGCAAATTGGTCTGTCGGGCAATCTCCTCAATGATGGAAATTTTGCCGGCAATCTCGCGCATGGCTGTCACAGCCTTTTTCACTGCCTCTCCCCCCTCAACCGCATCTTTTGCAGCCTGCAGTGATATTGTCCCCGTCACCTGGGCATTCTCTGTATTATGGGCAATATTGCCAGACATCTGCTCCATGGCGGATGAGGTCTCTTCAATGGATGCCGCCTGGGACGACGCCCCTTCCGCCATCAACGCCGAGCTGTTGACCAACTCCGTACTCTCCGAATGGACAGCCAGGGAGACTCTCTGGATGGTGACAAACGCCTCTCTTAACTTGGCAATAGCCCGGTTGAGACTTTCTGAAACTCGTCCAAACTCATCCCGGCCACGCATACTGCAGGATCCTGTCAAATCCCCCTTTTCCAGACGTTCGAGTTGGACCGAAAAACGTGCCACCCGCCCCATCACATACGTAACGGAAAACCATGCCACAAAAACACCCGCCAGCAGGCCGCCCAAAGCAAGAACAAAAGCCTGATTGCGAATTTCCCTCTCCAACGCCTGGGCAACCAGCACACTCTTCTGTTTATCCTCGTTGGCATCTTTGACAACGGCTGCTATGGGAGATTCGACTGCATGTACCGCACCCTTCATGCGGATCTCCTCGGCCTTGATTTGCGCATCGCCTACCACCATCGCCACAAATGCCGTTTGATAGGCATCCAACAATTTTTTCAGCTCCCTCTTGTTTTCGGCCTGCAAATGCGAAATATCGATGCTTTTTCCAAAATTTGCTACATAGGCTTGCAGTTGTTTGACATATTTTTCCTCGCCACGGGCCATATAATCTTTTTCAGCACGCCGTGCCAATAAATAAGTCCGCCACACATTCTCCACATAAAGCGTCTCCATAAACTGCTCCAGCAGGTGGGCTTCACCACTCAACTGTTTGGCTGTTTCGCTGTCGGTGTCGGCTTTTGTTGCCACAATATCCTTTACCACCTTTGCAAAAACATTTTCATACTGTTTGCTGAGATTGCGAATTTTTTCCTTGCTCGATGCCCCCAGCAACGATTGCTCCAGCATCTCGGCAAAGGCTTTCATGACCTCATGATGGCGGCTGACATACT
>NZ_RXIU01000217.1 GCF_004217665.1 Candidatus Magnetaquicoccus inordinatus
CAAGCAGATGCACTGTCGATTATTGCCAATCGCCAGCGCAAATACAACATCCACAGCGACGGAAAACTGTTTTTTCCACTGTGACAGGCCAGCAATCAATATGCTCCCCGCTCATTGAGAAAGGCACTGTATCGACTGTCATCCTCTTCGATATGCTGGATCAACCATGTATCGATAAAAGCCTTGAACGGCTCCTCAGCCCGCAACTCGGTCTGGTGCAGGGAAAAACGATATTCATCCAACTGCAACAGCAACAATTGATGATGCCGACGATGCTCTGCCAAACCGGCATAACCATAACGCTCCATCAGACGCTCTTCGGCCTGAAAATGGCGCCCGGTCACCTCAAACAGAGTCTCGAAAGCCCGTTCGATGATCCCCTCGACCAACTGGCAATGAAACAATTCAATAATCGAGGAGACAATCTCCAGCATTTTGCGATGCTGTAAATCCATCTGCAACAAGCCCACCTCATATTTTTCCTGCCAGCAATAGCTGCCAATACCCGCTGTGGGATGCAGAGCCTGGAGAATACGTCGTGTATACATATCGCGCAGCTTCCAGCGCACAATCGGAATATTCATGACCAGACGCGCCGGAATCTGACTGCACTCCACCGCCTCCTTGGCAATCAGACGAAACATGGGCGGGGTATTAAAAATGGACCACTCCTCGCCAAAATAGCTGCCCGCCTCCAGCTTTTCAAACTCCCGCCCACCCGTCATCCGTATCACCCGCCCGGAGCGAATCAGATTCAAATAGGTGTGATCCTCATAGGTAATCGTCTCCCCGGCATTAAAATGGCGACTGCGCATGGCCATGACAATCTGTACCAACAGATGCGGAGTTAAACCTTCATTGAACAGATAGGTCGATTCCAAATAGTCCCGCTCCTCGCGGGTATGTTGCACCACATCACCCAACCCATGCCGCCGGACCAACTCCCGATACAAGGCCACCGGAATGCGCAAGGCACGCACAAAACAGGCGGTGCTGTAGGTAAAGCGTGCCGCCACATTGTGTAACGCTGGCAACTCACCCACCAAGGTGCCAATGGTCAGACGGCTGAAGATGTTATCGCTGGTGCGAATCTTTTCTACCGCTCCTGTCAAAACCAGATAGATGCTCTGTGGCGTCTCCCCCTCTTTCAACAAAATAATACCCGGATTAAAATCCACCACCGGATTGTTCAACAAGGTGCGAATAGTGTGCAAGGGAATGCTCGGCAGGGCACTCTGCAAAAAAGAGAAGGCACTGCGCCGGGCAAAATCCGATTGCCCGATAATCAGATTATCCACCATGCCATGCGGCGCACTGGAACCAATCTCCTTTTCCGCCGGGGTCAATGGTCGGGAGAGATGGGATAATAAAATACGATCCGAACGATCCTCGCGAAAATCCTTGGCCATGCCATGAATCATGCCGCCGCCAATATCCAATTTTTTCAAATTGACCGGCGTTAGATAGTTCTCTTTAATCCGGGCAAACTCCTCTTTGCTGATCCCCGGCTTGCTCTCATCCTCCTCGATCATCCCCTGCAGCACATCCAGAGAGACCAAATCGGCAAAATGGGCATAACTGCGGTAACCATCATCCCACAAGGTACGAAACAAAAAGACCGTGCTCTCCACCGGATGCGGGGAGAAGAGTGGCATCACCTCCAAACCATCCAGATCACTCCACTCCCCCTCCCGCAGATCATGTACCTCAAAAAACTCCTCAAACCACTCCTCCTCCACAGCCAACAAGGCGGCCATCTTTTTGCTCACCGTCGCCCGTACCAAAGGAGCCGCATAAAACTTTATCTTTTGCCCAGCCCGCATCAGCGTGGTAATGCCGGCAAAATGATCATCGTGGGCATGGGTTTGAAATACCCCTTCGATCTCATTGACATCAATGCCCAGAGCCGAAAGATTGTAAAACAGATTGGGACCGGCATCGATCAAATAGATCTTGCCCTGAAACATCAAAATACTGGACATGCTGGGACGGTTGACATCCCAACCATCCCCCTCTCCGGCATGAATAATGCTGAAATATTCGCGTGATAAACATTGAAATCCCAGAGGATAGGCCGATTCATAATGCTCTCCCTCTGCCAGATTGAGATCGACATTGAGACTCTCTCCCGCATAGGAAAATTCAAAACAGTTGCGGGCCAGGCGCCGGATCATCACTCCATTGCGAATTTCCACCGCCTGCTCTGCCACCACACAACTCTCTAAAAAATCCCCCGATTGACGAATGCTGCCAAAGGCAAAACGCAGCTTCAGACGCATCATCTGTCGCGCCTGTTTTGGCGCAATACCCGCCTCGATAATCTCCTCTTCGGAGATCAAACCATAATTGCCGCGATAGATATATTGCAGTTGCGCCTTTACCTGCTCCGAAGAGCCGATCAAAAGCGGTTTTTGACCTGTATTGTTGGGATGTTTGGGCAGAATCAGCCCCTGTTTGTACAACATCTGCAACACCGGAAATTCACTCAAGTTGGCAAAATCACCATTTTGCAACATGGTGTCGGCGAGCAATACCGCATTGGGCCCCCCTTCACAGGGAACCCCCGCCTTTTCCGTTTGAAAGATTAAACCACGCTTGGTCAAATGTTTGACACTGTCCATCGGACAACCACACAATACCCGCAGATCAGCATCGGCAATCTCCACCCACCAAATACCCTTGGCCACCGATATTTTCTTGATTTTTTCCTGGTTGGCCATCTCTTCTCCTTATGGTCAGGATCGATTACGGGGCGTGTGCCTGCATCATTTGCACAAACCTTTTGAATAACGGATGGGCATCATGCGGTCCAGGAGATGCCTCTGGGTGATATTGAACAGAAAAAACTGGTGCATGTCGATGGGAAATCCCTTCAATTGTACCATCAAACAACGATTCATGGGTCACCTGCACTGCCGCCGGCAAAGAGGCACGCCGCACCATAAAGCCATGGTTTTGGGAGGTCACCTCAACCCGCCCGCTCTGCAGATCCAAAACCGGATGATTGCCACCGCGATGGCCAAATTTCATCTTCTCTGTCTCGCCACCCATGGCCAGACATAACATTTGATGTCCCAAACAGATGCCAAAAATCGGCTTGTTGGCGGCGATTAATTCGGCGATGGTACGAATGGCATGGGTGACCGCTTGCGGATCTCCCGGACCGTTGGATAAAAAGATGCCATCCAACGGCATGGCCAAAATCTCGGCGGCCGATGTCGTGCCCGGCAAAACCGTCAAACGACAGCCCGCCGAAACCAACGAACGCAAAATATTCTGCTTGATACCAAAATCCAACACGGCAACCCGCAGGCGACTCTCCTCGGCAATCACCTCTGCGACCGGCCAGCGATCCGCTTTCCAGTCGGTCAACCCCTCCTGCCAGGAGTGGGGCTGCAGACAGCTCACCTCGCCGGTCAAATCCATCCCGGCCAAGCCTGGCCAGGCTTGCGCTTTGGCAACCAGGCTCTCCTGGTTAAAATCCAGCGTGGAGAGAACCCCGCGTTGTGCGCCATGATCACGCAGATGGGTTACCAGGGCACGGGTATCGATTCCTTCGATGGCGGGAATTTCGTAACGACGCAAAAAGGCTCCCAAACTCTCCTGGGCACGCCAGTTGGAGGTAATGCGCGACGACTCCTTGATGACAAAACCGCGAATGCGCGGACGTCCAGACTCCATATCCTCGCTATTGATGCCCACATTGCCAATCTGCGTATAGGTCATGGTGACAATCTGACCGGCATAGGAAGGATCGGTCATGATCTCCTGATAACCGGTCATGGAGGTATTAAAACAGACCTCCCCAACCTGCTCTCCGGCGGCACCCACCGAACCTCCCTCAAAACGACTGCCATCTTCCAACACCAATACAGCCCGCTCCTGCTGCTCCATTGTCATCGACTGCTCCTTGCTTTAATCCTGCCACGCCTGCATATGGGCATGCAGACGTTCAGGAGAGAGAAACACAAACTCATTTTTGCCAAAACTGACCCGATCACCCGCACGCACCACCCGTGCCACTTGCGGCAGAAGAGGACGATTGTTGAGGGTTGTGCCATTGGCAGAGCCTAAATCAACCAGCCACAGTTGATTTTCCCGCCACTCCAAACGGGCATGCTGTTTGGAAATGGTCGGTTCATTCATGCGCAGATCGGCCCGCGCCGAACGACCAATAAGAAAACTCTCCTCCGCTCCCACAGCGGAAGCCGGATTTTTGGCAACAGGAAACAACATGCCTGCCAATGGACGATATTTTTTACCCATGGCAGCGGCGGGAGGAGTCGGTGTGGTATGCTCCTCTTCCTCCGACCCATCCGCACTGTTGCCCGATAAAAAGGCCGCTCCCGCCAACACCGGATAGACCAGCAACTGCTGCAGCTCCTCCTGGCTGTATTCACGACAATAGGCGCGCAAACTCGGCAGATCAAAACGACCCACCGCATCGGTCAACTCATCCAGGGAGACCGCAGCCCTTTTTGCCACCACCTCTGGCTCACTCTCCGGAATCAGCAGGCGATAGAGGGTGCTCGGCCACACCAACAATAACAAAAAACGTCCCAGTTTGATCCGGGCGCCATCGTGCAGATCCACCTTGCGGTCAAACACTGGTTGCCCATCGACAGTGCTGCCGTTGGTGGAAAACAGATCCTCCATGCGATAGCGCTGCCGCTCATAATAGATGATGGCATGCTCCCCGGAAATGGAATAGTCTGGAATCACAATATCATTGGTACTGCCGCGCCCAATGCGAAACTGTTTGAAAGCGCTCGCCTGCTCGGAACTGACCACCAGCGGATAGAGACTCTCCTGAATCCCGCCCACATCGGCATGCTCCTCGGCAATAGGGTTGCCATGGGGAGCGGTATTAAAACGCATGGTCTTGACCTGCAGATGATGGTCGGCATGACCAATAAATGCACCGGCAAAGCGCGCCACACCCAGCAGACAGGGATCACGCACCTGCTCCAAAAAAAGAGAATAACCAACCAGTTCGGCATAAGCGGCCAACTCCGCCCGTTTGACACGCCCAAACATGTTGGTCATCGATTCCAGAACAGATCTGCTCATCCGCACACCTCCCATCCATCGGCTTGCTCAACTCCAGCGCCCAGGTGCTGTTCCCTCCTTTTGCAAAGCAATATGCAGTTGCTGCAAAAATTCGCGCCGGGAAATGGCACAGGCCCCCAAAGACAACAGATGATCGGTGCTCATCTGGCAATCCAACAACTGATACCCTTCGGCCTGTAGACGATCCACCAAATGGGACAACGCTACTTTGGAGGCATCACGCAGCCGATAAAACATCGATTCGCCAAAAAAACAGCCTCCCAAAGCCACGCCATATAATCCACCGGCCAAAAGCCTTTGCTCCCCCTGCAGGCACCAACATTCCACCGAATGGGCATATCCCAAGGTGTACAAACGTTGATAGGCGCGCTGCATCCCGGTGGTGATCCAGGTTCCTGAGTCATGTCGCTGCGCGGCACAGGCATGGATTACCTGAGCAAAAGCGGTGTCAAAGGTGACAGTAAAGCGCTGGCGACGCAAGGTTTTTTGCAAGCTGCGTGCACGATGGAAACGCTCAGGATAGAGCACCAGGCGGGGATCCGGACTCCACCACAACAGCGGCTGCCCCTCGGAAAACCAGGGAAAGACTCCCGTCTCATAGGCGGCCAACAGACGTTGCGGCGACAGATCCCCCCCCACCGCCAACAAACCATTCTCTTCCGCCAACTCCGGCGGTGGAAAGACAGGTTGCTCCATCAGTCGAAATAGTGCCATCCGCTCCATCCATTGCTCTTTTCACTCTCCCCCTCATCATCGCATAACCCAGACCGTTCTGCCAACCGGATTCTCTGAAATGGCAGGGCAATCGCATTTGCAAATCAAAAACTATTATGGAGGTCCAGGAGGAGATTATCTCCTCCTGGTGGGTGCAGGGCAAAGCCCCATAAGCGTTAACCTATTTACTGTAAGCTAGATTCTGTGCTATGCTTCGGTCACTATGACTAAGCCAATCGCACTGACGGATGAAAACTGGGACTTCGTTCTCTCTATGTTTCCCACTGGTTGGGAATCGCTCGCCTGGGCAACGAAGGCGGTTCAGCATTTCAGGGGGGG
>NZ_RXIU01000218.1 GCF_004217665.1 Candidatus Magnetaquicoccus inordinatus
ACGCTGCCAAAGAGGTGATTGAACAGGTCATCCAAATTGCTCGGATTGGCCTTGGCCGAGGAAATATGTAAGTGTCGAACCTGAGCGTTATTTACGGTGACGACCGGATTGACTTTCAGGTGTGCATCTCCCGCGATCGTCCAAAGCGCAAGGTGGCCATTCATGTCTACCCGGACGGATCGGTGCAGGTGGACGCACCCGAAGGGGCTGGTGACAGTGAAATCCGGGACGCAGTGCGCAAACAGGCCCGATGGGTGCTGAAACACGTCAGCGATGCCAGGCAGCAACGTGAGCATGTGCTGGCCCGCCAGTATGTCAGTGGGGAAAGCCATTTCTATTTGGGACGTCGTCACCTGCTAAAGGTGATCGTGGCACCAGACGAACGGGCGACGGTGAAACTGCTGCGGGGGCGGTTAGAGGTCTGTTGTCCGAAAGAGTCCCCCGGTATGGTGAAAGATCTGCTGCGCGGTTGGTATCGAGATCGGGCGAAGGAGTACCTGCACAACCGTCTGACCATCCACGCGGGGCATATACCCTGGCTATCGGCCATCCCCTGTTGGAAACTGGCACCGATGCAAAAACAATGGGGGAGTTGTTCACCGAAAGGCGTCATCTCCCTGAACCCGCATCTGGTAAAGGCTCCGCGAGATTGTGTAGACTACGTTCTGCTCCACGAACTCTGTCACCTGAGGGAGCATAACCACAGCGAACGGTACTATCAGCTTCTTGGACAGTTGATGCCGGAATGGAAGTTTGTGAAAGTCAAGTTGGACGGGATGGCCGAACTGCTGCTGAACGAGTGAGATGAGAACCTCCTTATGCATGTGATTCCTTCTGAGCTTCCACCGCCGAAGAACGAGGCTGACTTCGAGCGTATGTGCGCCAACATATATGGCGTCGTCTATGGCGACCCCACCCCCAAGATCAACGGCAGAAAGGGGCAGTCGCAGGGTGGCGTGGACATCTTCGTCACGGCCAAGATTGGCCGCATAGGGATCCAGTGCAAGAAGTATTTCCTCACCCAGATCGAGTGGAAGCACGTTGAAGAAGAGGTGGCCAAGTCCGACAAGTTTGAGACACCGATTAAAAGATTGCTCATGGCAACCACATCACAGAATGATGCGGCTCTCCTTAAAAAGGTACAGCTACTTTCGGACGAAAGGGAGGAGGCTGGAAAATTCGGGGTCGAAATCGAGTTTTGGGAAGACATCCAGCTCAGGATCGACTCGCATACGATATTGCAGGACAGCTACAGACCGCAGTCGCCTGGGGCGGCATACCACCGCCAGTCGGAGGAAATGGCACGGATCGCGGAATACGTTATGGAGACGAGGGAGCACGTCGCCACGATGGCAGCACTTCCCCAAGGCCGCGAGGATTCGGCAAACAAGCTGATAACGGGGCAACTTGATAGAACGAACGAACTCATAAAGGCCGGTCGCTACCGGGATGCCCTCGAGCATATCGACAATATCGGACGCGACCTTGCTCCATTCGACGATCATCAGCGGGCACGATGGTATCTTCAGCGCGGCTTGAGCCTATGGTATTCAAAGGACGACCAGAAAGAGGCTGCCGAACTGTTCGTCAAGGCTTCCAAGACATATCCTGATGACGAGAGAATGGCTGCGGCAGGGATACGCGGTCTGAGTATATCAGAGGAAATTGAGGGAGCGATAGCCGCAGGCAGAGAGGCTGCGGAGCGGTTTCCACTGTCGATTCACGTTTGGCTTGCCTATGCAAATGCCAGAATAATCTCTGGTGAACAGATCAATTCTTCTGATGTTCCACCCACTTTCCAGGATGAGCCTGATACCTTGCAATTGGCGGCCTTCTCAGCAAAGCGGCGCGACAACGTCAGTGAAGCGGCGAGACTTGCCGGTCGTGCTGCGGAGCACGAGTCTGCAGGGTTCTTTATCAGAGCGGCGTTTCTGCGTTTTGCGGTGGAAGACTGCGCGGCAGAGCCTGTGTTGGCCCAGTTCGGTTTGATGGAAGCGGAGAAGAAGGGGAGGCTGGAGAAGGCCGTCTCTCACTTCGATGACCGGCAGGTCCGTTTGTGGAGCATCCAATCGGATGCCTGTGTTGAGACCGCGACACATCTTGGCTTCGCTTTTCTTTTGCTTGGGCAGACTCCAAGGGCACTGGAGATTTCTCAAGAGGCCAGAAGCAGGAGACTCCGCTCGCCAGAACTCCTCCGTGTAGAAATCCAGGCACTCGACGAGTCTGGAAGGAAAGAAGAGGCCCTGGCGATGGCTCGATCATTGATGTCCGATCTGTCGCCTGAGGCCCTGGCCATAACTGCCGGGATTGCATCAAACCAGGGTGACGTGGCCTTTTTGGAGGAGGTTGCTCAGGTTGCCTTGAGAAATTTTCCAGGGAATATCGAACTGGGAGACTTTCTGCTTGGCCTAAAGTGGGTGGCCATGGCCCGATCCGGAAAGATGGAGGATGCTCTTGGAGCAATTCAGTCTTCCACCCAAGGAGTTTTCGACCGACCTTTTCCATTGAGCATTGCAGCAAGGATCCTTAAACGGGCAGAGCGGGCCATTGAAGCGATGGAGATGGTTGACAAGGCAGTGGCCCGGCTCGGCTCCGATTCCAAAGCTCCAGACAGGCTGCAGGTGGCCGAACTGTTGTCCCTTTTTGAAAGATGGACCGAGGCGGCATCCCTTTACGAAGGGATTCTCGCGGGTGCAGGCAAGGGACCATCGGAACTTCACGCAAAACTGCTCGAATGCTATGTTGAGTCCGAGAACCGTTCCCAGGCAAGGGATCTTCTGTCCAGAATGCCAGAAGGGTGGGTCGACCATGACGAGACGAGGAGGTGCGCAATCAACCTCGGCCAGAGGGCTGGGGACTGGCAATTCCTTTTGCCCTTGGCCGAAAGACAGGTTGCAAAAGCACCCACCGAGGCGGTCTCTTGGTGGTTCAAGCTGAAGGTACTTATGCATGCTGCCAGCCCCGCTGCTTTCCAGAGCCAAGTGGAAATGGTTCCCGAGGAAGTGTCGGGTTCGATTTGCAACATTGGCATGCTCGCATCGCTTGAGTTGCGCTATGGGCAGGGGGAAAAGGCGTTGAGGCGACTGTATTGTCTTGCAAGAAGGAACATGGACGAGCCGGAGGCATTTTCGGCCTATCTCATAAACCTTCTCATTGGCAAGACTCCCCCGCTTGATGACTCTCTGAAGCAGGTTGCGCCAGGTTGCGTGGTTACCATCACGGATGAGTCTGGCTCCATCCGCGAGTCGATTGTCCTCGACCCACTTGAAACCGGACACTTGCCAAAACGCGACGGGTTTTTCTCCCCAGATGACCCTGATGTGTTGATGCTTATCGGGAAGGGATTGGGTGCCGAGGTTGTGATTCCGTGGCAAGCTGGCGGTTCCCGTCTTGTCAGGATTACCTCTGTTGGTTCCGCATACCGTCACATGGTGGCTGTGGCACAGGAAAGGGCAGGAAGGTTTAACGGAATCCCGCACCTGAAACCAGTCCAGGTTGGAAACACGGGCAACCTTGAGGCGGATCTGGCCCGGGTGCACGAGGAAATCCGGCGCGTCAGTGCTGTCTCCAAGCAGGTGATGGAGTACTATGCCTCTGGTGCCATGACCCTGTCTTTGTTTGCGGAGCTCCTCGGACGCTCGCCTATTGATCTTTGTATGGGATGGTCGTCAGACCTTCCCCCTCTTTTTGTGGGGGAAGGTCATGCACAGGAACGGGCGTTCGCCTTGGCCGCCTTGAGAAAAACCGATCTGATCGTCGTGGCCGATTCTACCGCGTTGTGTGAATTGGCCAGACACGGGGCGGAACGTGCCCTTTCGATCCTGCCAAGAGTGTTGATCGCATCAGCCACAAAGGAGTTGGTGGATGCCTTTGTGACTGACGCCGAGAGTGACAAGTCAAGTGGAATGGCCTTCGACAACGGGGGAAAGCTGGGGTTTGTCGAATATGGTGAGTCTTGGAAGGCTCAGAGAATCGCATTCGCAAGGAGGATGGCCGAGATCGTTGCTGGCTGTGATGTGTTGCCGGTTTATGGTGATTTCGGGTCATCGGAGCAGGAGTTGTTCTCCGTACTGGGAACCGAGGAAGGGGAAATCCTGCGTCTTGCCAAGGAACACGGCGCATCCATCCTCACGCTCGATGGGAGGCTCAGGAAACTGGCTCGATCGGATTTTGGCATTGAGGGGCTCTGGCCTCAAGTACTTGTGATGAGGGCCAGCGAAATCGGATTGCTGTCTCAGCGTGAGAGATCGGCATTCACGATTGGCGCGTTTCTCTCCAACCGGACGTTCGTGTCGTTGGCTTCCGAGGATCTCCTCTGGATGGTTGCACAGGGGGATGCTTGGTTGCAGTCTGGCATGTCCGTGTTTAAGCACTATTTGTCATCAGCCAACGCTGAAAGAGATTCGACCTTTAAGGTCACGTTGGACTTTCTCCTTGGTGTGGTGCATTTCCATCCCCAAACGGGAGCTTTTGCAGTGCTGCTGTCGCATGTTGCGGAAGCAATGTTCCGCCGTGCTGATTGCCCGGTGGATTGGGGAAAACGACTTGAACACTTTGTCTGGGAACTCCTTGTGAATCCAGCTCCTCCTGAATATACATTGTCGGTTCTTAATGATATAGAGAATCACAAGTTAAACGTGAAAATGAAGCTACTATCCAAGGCCATAAATGACGCTCTAGTGCGCTCCAAAGAGGCATCTTCAAACCGGCCTCTTCGGATACGAGTCCTGCATTGTGCGTTGGAGCCGTATTTGGTTGTCGATCGGGACGCGGTTTCGGAGGCTACCCAGGCACTGTTGGGCGAGAAGGTGGGAGGGGAGCAGAATACCTGTCGGCTGCGCAGGTGGATGAACACCAGGGAGTAGGCCGTCATTTTGCCCATGGGAGTGAATATGTCCTTGGTAAAAAAGTCGCATGCCACGATGGACTCCAAATGCGCCTTGATAAAGGTCAGCCATGGGATTGGTGGATTCTTCTTCTCTTTCTCCGGCGTTGGGTGAATCCCCGCATCGGTGAGGATGCGTTTGACAGAGGTTGAACCGGCATACAGGCCCAATTTTTTGAGTTCCCCGGCGATGCGTCGGTATCCCCAGAGGATGTTCTCCTTGGCCATGCGAATCACGGTGTCGCGCAGTTCTTTGGAGAGTCGGGGTCGACCGAGCGGTTTGAAATCCTCTCCCTTGTTGGTCTGGTTGAGCCAACGGCGGTAGGTGGTGGGCTTGACGATTTCCATCAGTTCGGCAATATCATGATCGCATTCGGCACCGAGACGGATAAGTTCTGATTTTTCCTCGGGAGATGGATTGATTCTGTTGGTTGTCAGCCGTTTCTGGAGGATGCGGATCTGTGCCTTGAGCAACCGGATCTCGGCGTTGTGCCGAGGATTGAAGAAGTGGGCAATCATGGCCCAAAGGAGGAAGACGAACGAATTTGTCATCACTTGAAACGCTCCCGCGCAGTTTTGAAAATTGGCCTCCAGACCAAGCAGATGCGGGCATCCTACATTTTGGAACAGGCCTCAGGAAGTGTTGGTGTGAGTGCATTTCCGGCGGCAGGGTTCGAAGGACAGTGACTCTTGCCGAGACGCCGCAGGTCAGGGTGTCTGGTTCCCGATGGTCATGCCCCTGGTCTGGGAGCTGTGGTTGGCACCGTGGTGTGGTCGGTTGGGAGTTGAACCGTCGTCCGAGTGCCTTCCCGTTGGACAAGGAGAGATTCATCGGATCCTCTGAAAACGGGAGGAGAGGACATGCATAGTACGATGGGTGGCACCCTCACGGTTTGACGAATAGTCACAGAGAAAGACAGAGAATGTCAGAGAACGTTCCGATGGCATCATTGCCGACGAAGAGGGAGTTAAACCCAAGTCAACAGGTGACTCGTCTGACGCAGGTGAAATGTTCAACGAAATTAAAAAATCCGTTTAATCCCTGAAAGATGCAAAATCCCTTGCCGCTTGGCTAACCAAGATGGCGTCAAACCGTTCTCCTGCTGCGCTGCAGCAAAGTGGTGGAGAATTTTCCGTTTTGCGTATCGTTCGCTCCACCATTTAAGTTTTGCAAGTCGCTCTTCGCAAAATGGCCGCCCGCAAAGGCGGCTTTTTTGTGTCAGAAAAAC
>NZ_RXIU01000219.1 GCF_004217665.1 Candidatus Magnetaquicoccus inordinatus
CGATACCTATCGTCGCGTTGCACGTGCACTGTCCCAAGTGGAACAGGTTGAGCAGCAGGCCGTATGGGAGGAGCGTTTTTTGTGGGCCCTGCGCCAGGGAGCCATTCCGGCAGGTCGCATTATTTCCAATGCCGGGGCCCAGGCCCATAAACCGGCAACCTCCACCATCAACTGTACCGTATCGGGTACGGTATGCGATTCGATGGTGGATATTCTCAACATGGTGCGCGAAGCGGGGTTGACCCTGAAAGCCGGGTGCGGCATCGGCTATGAATTTTCTACCTTGCGTCCCAAGGGGGCCATGGTGGCGGGTGCGGGTGCCAGTACCTCTGGACCACTCTCTTTTATGGATATTTTTGATGCCATGTGCAAAACCATCTCATCGGCAGGTGGACGCCGTGGTGCGCAAATGGCTACCTTTGATATTTCCCATCCCGACATTGTCGATTTTATTCGTGCCAAACGGGAAAATGGTCGTCTGCGGCAGTTTAATCTCTCCTGTTTGATCAGTGAGCCCTTCATGCAGGCTGTCAAGGAGAACCGGGAGTGGGAGCTTATTTTTCCGGCCAATAACCAGGAGTTGGAGGATGCCGCGACACCTGTTGTCTACCGTCCCTGGCCGGTGACCGAGGGGTATCGTTTGAACGAACGCGGGGAGGTGGCCTGCCGGGTATACCGACGCATTCCGGCCCAACGTTTGTGGGATTTGATCATGAGCTCCAATTATGATTATGCCGAACCGGGGTTCATCCTGATTGACAAGGTCAATACCATGAACAACAACTGGTTTTGCGAGGTGGTGCGTGCCACCAACCCTTGCGGCGAACAACCCTTACCGCCACATGGCGCCTGTCTGTTGGGTTCGATCAACCTGACCCGTTTTGTGCGTAATCCCTTTACGCCGCAGGCTGCTTTTGATTGGGCAACCTTTGATGCTGTGGTACGCATTTTTACCCGTATGCTGGACAATGTGGTGGAGATCAGTGGTTTGCCACTGTCGGAGCAAATGGAAGAAATTTTGCATAAGCGTCGCCATGGTATGGGTTTTCTTGGTTTGGGGTCAGCGATGACCATGCTCAACATGCGCTATGGTGATGCCGAGTCGATACAATTTGCGGAACGTGTTGCGCAAGAGATGGCTTTGGCCGGTTGGCAAGTGGGCATAGAACTGGCAGAGGAGAAGGGTCCGGCACCAATCATGGAGCAGATGTTTACCATCACCGATGCCTTAATGGCGCAACGTCCAGAGATGGCTGCCGATGGTATTGGCATTGGTGATGCTGTGCCTGGCAAGGTATTGTTGGCTCGTTACAGTCGTTATATGGCGCAATTTCCGGCTGAGTTGCGCGAGCGCATTGCGACGCATGGCTGCCGCTTTACCCACCACACCTCCATTGCACCGACGGGCACGATTGCCCTCTCGCTGGCCAATAATGCCTCCAATGGTATCGAGCCCAGCTTTTCCCACAAATACAGCCGTAACATTATTCGTGCCGGACGCAAAACCAAGGAAAAGGTGGATGTGCTCTCATTTGAGCTGTTGGCTTATCGCACTCTGGTCAATCCTGCTGCCGATCCCTATGCGGAGGAGGAGCAGAATCGTCTGCCTGCCTGTTTTGTCGATGCCAATACCATCCATCCGCGTGCTCATGTGGATATTCAAGCGGCGGTACAAAAATGGGTTGATTCCTCCATCTCCAAAACCATCAATGTTCCCAGTGATTATCCCTATGATGCCTTCAAGGAGATCTATCTCTATGCGTATGAGCAGGGCTTGAAAGGGTGTACCACCTTTCGTTTCAATCCAGAGGCGTTTCAAGGTGTATTGGTCAAACAGGAGGATCTGGCGGCAACCACCTACCGTTTTACTCTGGCCAATGGAGAGACGGTACTCTTAAGAGGTAACGAAGAGGTGGAGTATGATGGGGAGAAGCATACGGCGGCCAATCTGTATGATGCGCTGAAAGAGGGATATTATGGTCGCCTGTAGAGGGTCGGCCAATTTTTTGGAGAAGAGTGAGGGAGAAAAACTATGGCAGTTCGCATCGAGGAGAAGATAGTCGCCTGCGAAGTGGTGCCGGAAACTGTGGAACCTGCAGCCACACCAGCAGTCAAAGAGGTAAAAAAGGGTAGTGGGCGCCCACCTGGTCGGGAAGAGGAGAGCAATGTCATTCATATGCAGCCTTTGATGAAGCGCCCTGGAGAGTTGACCGGAGCAACCTATAAAATTAAAACACCGCTTTCCGAGCATGCGTTATATGTGACCATCAATGATATTGTGGTCAACGGCAAACGGCGTCCGTTTGAAATGTTTATCAACTCCAAAAACATGGAGAACTTTGCCTGGATTGTTGCCCTGACGCGGGTTATTTCGGCGGTTTTTCGGCATGCTGGCGATGCCACATTTCTTGTGGAAGAGTTGCGCTCGGTCTTTGATCCCCGTGGCGGCTATTTCAAACCGGGTGGCAAATATATGCCCAGTCTGGTGGCGGAGATTGGCGAATGTTTGGAACGCCATTTGACCAATATTGGCATTTTGCATCCTCCACAGGTATCGGAAGAGCTGTTGGCCAAACGGCAACAGGCGCAAGAGGGTGGGATAGGCAATGGCAGTTTATGTCCAAAATGCAGTCAAATGGCGGTGGTGCGCCTGGATGGATGTGATACCTGCCTGGAGTGTGGTTATTCCAAGTGTGGTTGAGTGCTGCCGATAATGGAATATCATTTGTAACCATTCAGGTTCGTGCTGGCTCTCCCGCTTTACCCCCATGGGGATGCTGTACGAATTGGCGCAAAAAATGCGCGCCAATTCGTACAGCTTGCTTCCATTAGGCGCGCCGCGCCGACGCAAAGAGCGCGTCGGCTTAATGTGAAAAGCGCGCCAAAAACCAAACCCCAGAGGCTTTGCCTCTGGACTCCACCAGGGAGGTGCCCTCCCTGGACCCGCAGTTGTTTTGGGCGGTGAATAGTTACAATCATTTATCCGTTGCAGAGTGGGTTTGTCGGCGGAAGAGAAACGATTCAGAGCCTATTTTTGCTGATGGTCGCAAGGAGAGTTGCCATGAGTGATATGCGTGCTTTTGTCTTACTGGCCGGTTTAACCGCCCTTTTTGCTGTGGTTGGCCAAGCCTTGGGGGGCAAGGAGGGAATGGTATTGGCCTTGCTGGTGGCGGTTGCCATGAACTTTTGGGCCTATTGGAACTCCGATCAGGCTGTGTTGCAGATGTTTAATGCCCAGGAGATTGCTCCGCAACAGATGCCGGAATATTATGGCATTGTCCAAGAGTTGGCACGGCGGAGCAATATGCCGATGCCACGGGTATATATAATCGATGATCCTTCACCCAATGCCTTTGCCACAGGTCGTGATCCGGCCCATGCGGCAGTGGCGGCGACCACCGGTATTTTGCGCATTCTCAATCGTGAAGAGTTGGCTGGAGTGATGGCGCATGAGATGGCCCATGTCTATAATCGGGATATTCTGGTCGGTACGATCAGCGCCTCATTGGCCGGAGCCGTGACCCTGTTGGCACAGTTTGGTTCTCTGTTTCATTCCGACCGGGAGCGCGAAGAGGGGGGTGGCGGGGGTGGCTTGTTGATGGCCCTGCTGGCTCCTGTGGCGGCCATGTTGATTCAGATGGCAGTATCCCGTTCCCGCGAATATGGCGCAGATGCTTTGGGTGCGCGTTTGTGTGGTAATCCTCTTTGGCTTGCTTCAGCGCTGCATAAGCTGGAACAGGGCAGTCAAGCCATTCCCATGGCAGCCGCAGAGGCCCATCCGGCGGCTACTCATCTTTTTATAGTCAATCCGCTTTCGGCAGGTTTTCTGGCCGGACTATTCTCTACCCATCCGCCCATGGCGGAACGGATTCAACGTTTACAGGCCATGGTGAACCGCTGATGATCAAAATTGCCCCCAGTATTCTTTCTGCCGACTTTACCCGGTTAGGCGAAGAGATCCGTGCTGTTGAAGAGGCTGGTGCTGATTATATTCATATCGATGTCATGGATGGCCATTTTGTGCCTAATCTTACTATTGGTCCATTGGTGGTGGAGGCGATTCATCGGGTAGCCCGTCAACCTCTTGATCTGCATCTGATGATTGAACCAGTGGAGCCCTATTTGAGCGAGTTTGCCAAAGCGGGTGCCGACAGTATTACCATCCATGTTGAAGCCACGCGCCATCTGGATCGGGCCCTGCAGCATATTCGTGAGTTGGGTTGTCAGGTTGGGGTGGCGCTGAATCCTGCCACCCCGTTACAGACAATCTCTGAGCTGCTGCCCTTGTTGGATCGGGTGGTGTTGATGAGCGTCAATCCCGGTTTTGGGGGACAATCATTTATTCCCTATCTGTTGCCAAAGATTCGCACCCTGCATCAATGGATTCGCGATCAGGGGTTGACCATTGCCTTGGAAGTGGATGGTGGTATCAAAGTCGATAACATTGCCGCTGCTGCCGCTGCTGGGGCCGATACCTTTGTAGCGGGATCTGCGGTTTTCTCGCAACAGGATTATGCAACAGTCATTTGGCAATTGCGCAGTAGTGCGGAGAATGCCTATAGCGGTTGAGGGTTGCTGCTTGCAACTGTTGAATGATTCTATGACATTGTTTTAGAACAGCCTTTTATCGTCTCTCCATGGAATTCATTTTCTGTTTCCTCCTCTGTCTTTATCGCTGTATCTGTTGGCAACGATAGATTCACAACCGCTGAGAAAAGATTTTTCGGAAATTTTTGCAAATTTGTTCTCCTGGTTTTGCGCGTAATTATACTTAATATCATTGCTCGTATAACCATCAAGCTGACTTTTGTGATTGTTGTTGCCAACAGGGGGGATGACAACCCCGACAATGTTGTGCTTGCCGACAAAAATTTCTTTTTGTTGTGATATGTTGCCTGTGTTGCCGATGATAAACAACTTCGTCTTTTGCCCAGAAAATGGTTTAATAAGCCGCGCTATTGGTGTAGCAATCCCTGTAACAAGTGGCCAGTCAGTGACGACCCTATTGGAGCAGTTGATGGTATGGAGGAGATGGAAAAAGTAGCATCAATTCATCGTGGGCATCGGGAACGATTGCGACAACGGTTTTTGCAGGAGGGGTTGGAACAGTTTGAGGATCATCAGGTATTAGAATTATTATTGTTCAATGCCTTGCCGCGCCAGGATACCAATCGTATTGCCCATCTGCTTTTGCAGCGCTATGGTTGTCTTTCGGCAGTATTGGAAGCAGATGCACGTGATTTGGCCTCGGTACCGGGTATGGGTAATGCTGCCGCTGCTTTTTTGGCGATGATTCCTTCGTTGACCCGGCGTTATCTGCATGATAATGCCACACGGGAAAAGGTACCTTTGAATGATCCATATCGCACCAGCCGTTTTTTGATACCGTTGATGGCCGGGCGTTCGGAAGAGGTGTTTTATGCTTTGTGCCTGGATAATCGCTGTCAATTGCTTTTTCCAGCCTTGATCACTCGTGGTACGGTAACCGATGCTCTGATTCATCCACGACAAGTGGTGGAGACTATCTTACGCCACAAATCGGTCAATGTCATTTTGGCCCATAATCATCCTTCCGGGGTATTGCAGGCGTCCCAGAGTGATGTCAACCTGACCCTGTTGTTGCAACGGATTTTATTGCCGATGGGTATTCGTCTGGTAGATCATGTGATTGTGGCCGGGGAGAAGAGCTTGAGCATGGCTACCATGGGCTTTTTAGGCGAGCAGCGCAGTGGCGAGCCTGGTTTTATGCGTGCCAGCGAGGTGAAAGAGAGCGATTGGCCGGAGCTATCCTATTCACCACATTGGCCGCCTGAGGCAACGGATAGCAATTTGCCAGCAACTGATACCAATTTGCAATCAAATGAGCAGGGCAATCGCATTTGAAAATCAGAAAATTATTATGGAGGTCCAGGAGGAGATTATCTCCTCCTGGTGGGTGCAGGGCAAAGCCCCATAAGCGTTAACCTATTTACTGTAAGCTAGATTCTGTGCTATGCTTCGGTCACTATGACTAAGCCAATCGCACTGACGGATGAAAACTGGGACTTCGTTCTCTCTATGTTTCCCACTGGT
>NZ_RXIU01000022.1 GCF_004217665.1 Candidatus Magnetaquicoccus inordinatus
ATATCAAAATCGTGCTGTTGCCTCTTCGTTGTGGAATGTGCTCTGTCATGCCGCAGAGAATGGCACGGTGGTTGTCCCACCCTCTGTGGAGAGGGCGCGGCGGGCGTGGGTGCAAGCCTTTTCATCATTAAAAGAAAGTTAGAATCATGGGGCAATTTTCCGAGAGACGAGTCTTGGTCACCGGTGGGGCCGGTTTTTTGGGGACACATCTTTGCGCACGTTTGTTGCGGGATGGCTGTGATGTGTTGTGTGTGGATAACTTTTTTTCCGGCACCAAAGGCAATGTATTGCATCTATTTGCCAACCCTCGCTTTGAACTGTTGCGCCATGATGTCACCTTTCCGCTTTTTGTCGAAGTAGACGAAATTTATAATCTTGCCTGTCCGGCGTCACCCATTCACTATCAGGTCGATCCGGTGCAAACCACCAAAACCAGCGTCCATGGCGCGATTAATATGTTGGGTTTGGCCAAGCGGGTGAAGGCAAAAATTTTTCAAGCCTCTACCAGTGAGGTGTATGGCGATCCTCAACAGCATCCGCAAGCGGAAAGTTATTGGGGCAACGTCAATCCCATCGGTCCCCGTTCCTGCTATGACGAGGGCAAACGCTGCGCGGAAACCCTCTTTTTTGATTATCACCGTCAACATAAACTGCGCATCAAGGTGGCCCGGATTTTTAATACCTATGGTCCCTTTATGCACCGCAATGATGGTCGGGTTGTCTCCAACTTTATTGTGCAGGCTCTGCGCAACGAACCGCTGACTGTTTATGGCAGCGGCAAACAGACACGCTCATTTTGTTATGTCGATGATCTGATTGAAGGTATTGTACGTTTGATGGATTCGTCTGACAGCGTGACCGGTCCAATCAACCTTGGCAATAGTGCCGAATATCCGGTGTTGCTGTTGGCAGAGACCATTATTCAAATGACCGCTTCGCGTTCGTCCATTGTCCTGCATCCCTTGCCGGTGGATGATCCACAGCAGCGACAACCAGATCTTGGTTTGGCCAAAGAGTTGTTGCACTGGCAACCACAAATCTCTCTGCAAGAGGGGTTGCAGAAGACCATTGCCTATTTCCAACAGATTTTATCACAATGATCTGCCTGCCCCTCTTGCGCTGGAGCACTCTCGATCCCATATAAGCGGATTGAGTGCTCTTCTACATTATTTTTGTAACTTTGTTGGAGGTGGGTGGTAACCATGAGTGAGGCTGCACAAAAAGAGACCTTGTCGTTTCAGGCGGAGGTTCGGCAACTGTTGGATTTGATGATCCACTCGTTGTACAGCAACAAAGAGATTTTTCTGCGCGAATTGATCTCCAATGCTTCCGATGCCGCAGATAAATTGCGTTTTGCCGCGCTTTCTGACGACTCATTGTATGAGGGTAATCCCAATCTGGAGATCCGTATTACCTTCGATAAGGAAGCAAAAACCATTACGATTAGCGATAATGGGATTGGCATGAACCGGGATGAGGTGATGAGCAACATCGGAACCATTGCCAAATCTGGTACCAAAGAGTTTTTACAATCGCTCAGCGGCGAGCAGGCCAAAGATGCGCATCTGATTGGCCAATTTGGTGTGGGTTTTTATTCTGCTTTTGTGGTGGCGGATCGAGTGACTTTGATTACCCGTCGGGCCGGTGCGACTGCTGGTCAAGGGGTAAAGTGGGAGTCGGCAGGGGATGGGGAATATACCCTGGAAGAGGTGGCCAAAGAGGGGCATGGTACAGAAGTAACTCTGCATTTGCGTGATGAAGAGGGAGATTTTCTGGATGATTGGCGGTTGCGCTCGGTCATCCGCAAATTTTCCGATCATGTCTCCTGGCCGATCATGATGAAGGGTCGGAGTGCTGCCGAAGAGGAGAGTGAGGAGGAGAAGCAGGAGGAGGGGCAAGAGGAAAAGGAGAAGGTTGTTGAAGAGAAGTGGGAGCAGGTCAACAAGGCCTCTGCTTTATGGACCCGTGCCAAGAGTGAGATCTCTGCCGAAGAGTATAATGAGTTTTACAAGCACATCGCCCATGATTTTGAAGATCCCTTGAGCCATTTGCATGTTCGGTTGGAGGGCAAGTATGAATATACCTTGCTGCTTTATCTGCCGAAGCGGGCGCCGTTTGATTTGTGGGACCGGGAGCGCAAGCATGGGGTCAAATTATATGTGCGGCGGGTCTTTATCATGGAGGGGGCGGAAGAGTTGATGCCGCGCTATTTCCGCTTTGTGCGGGGATTGATCGACACCTCTGATTTGCCTCTCAATGTTTCCCGGGAAATCTTGCAGAAAAACCAGGTGGTTGATGCCATTCGCAAGGGTGCGGTGGGCAAGGTCTTTACCATGCTGGAGGAGTTGGCCGAAAAAGAGCCGGAAAAATATCAAACTTTCTGGAAAATTTTCGGTAAAGTGCTGAAAGAGGGCATTATTGAAGATTATAGCAACAAGGAGCGGTTGGCCAAATTGTTGCGTTTTGCCACGACCCAGAGCGATTCCGAAGTGCAGGATGTCTCCCTGAGCGATTATATTGCCCGCATGAAGCCGGAGCAGGAGAAGATCTACTATATCACTGGCGAAACGCACATGGCGGCGCGCAAGAGCCCCCATCTGGAAATTTTCCGGAAAAAGGGTATTGAGGTGTTGCTGCTTTCCGACCGGGTGGATGAGTGGTTTGTGTCGCATCTGCATGAGTTTGATGGCAAGTCGCTGCAGGCGGTCACCAAAGGTGATCTGGACCTGGGCAAGCTGGATGACGAAGAGCAGAAAAAGGAGCGGGAAGAGCAGGAGAGCCGTTTCAAAGATCTGGTCACGCGGATCAAAAACAGTCTTGGCGACTCGGTCAAGGAGGTACGCACTACCCATCGTTTGGTCGATTCTCCCTCCTGTTTGGTGGGCGGTGAGTATGACATGAGCGCTACCATGGAACGGATCCTCAAGGATGCCGGTCAAGATGTTCCGGGAGCAAAAAGAGTTCTTGAGATCAATCCGGAACATGCTCTGCTCGTGCGTTTGCAATCTGCGGAAAATTCCGAGCGCTTTGACGATCTTTGCCATATCCTGTACAACCAAGCCTTGCTGTGCGAAGGTGGTCAGATAGAGGATCCGGTGGATTTTGTCCGGCGTTTGAATAATCTGTTGTAACACAGTTGCAATATCTCTTCACTCTCCAGACAACTGCATTCTGGAGAGTGAAGTCTCTTCTCTATGCTTTTTTTGGGTTGTATTATCTTTGAGGAAGCTGCCGATGGCGTCATTGCAGGTAGTGGAAGATGGGGACGATATAGAGGGTGAACAGTTGCGCAATCTGATTGAACGGATTGAGCGCTTGGAAGAGGAAAAAGCGGTATTGGCCGATCATGTACGCTCGGTCTATGCCGAGGCAAAATCATCTGGTTTTGATCCGAAAATCATCCGCAAAGTGGTGCGCTTGCGCAAAATGGATCCCAGAGATGTGGATGAAGAGGAGACTTTGATTCACATGTATATGCGGGCTTTGGGAATGGAGTAGCAGAATTTTTGTGCTTAGTCATCCTCTGACTTTGATGTTGTTTTTGCCCTTTTTGGGGGCGATTGTTATTGGTTTGTTGCCAGCGCGTCACGCCGGTCACAGTCGGCGTGTGGCTCTTTTCTGTTCTGGATTGGTTTGGTTGTTGGCTTGGAGTCTGTTGGCGGTTTATGATCCCAGCTCATCGGCAGTCCAAGCACTGGAAAGACACCCTTGGGCCACGCAAAGCGGTGGAGCCTTTCTTTTAGGCATTGATGGTTTTTCCTTACCCATGCTGTTATTGGCCACATCCCTGGCGTTTGTGGCCTTGCTCGCCTCGCATGTCATTCATGATCAACTCAAAGGCTATTATTTGTTCATGCTGCTTCTGGAGCTGGGCATGCTGGGTGTGTTCATGGCTCAGGATTGGTCTTTGTTTTATATTTTCTGGGAATTTACTCTGATTCCGTTGTTTTTTTTGATCAACCGCTGGGGTGGGGCGCGTCGCCAGCATGCGGCGCTCAATTTTGTCCTGTATACCATGGGCGGTTCGGTATTTTTATTGATCAGTTTGTTGTTGGCCTTTGATGCCGCCCAGGCAGACACCTTTGCCATGTCAGCGATGGCTGGTGGTTTGCAGAAGTTGCCCGCGCAAAGTCAATTGTTGATTTTCTTCGGCTTTTTGTTGGGATTTGGCGTCAAAATGCCCATTTTTCCCATCCATGGCTGGTTGCCTCTGGCCCATGTCGAAGCCCCTAGTCCGGTCAGTATTATACTCTCCGGGGTGCTGCTTAAAATGGGTTCCTATGGCCTGATTCGTGCGGCGGCCATCCTGCCGGTGGCGATGCTGATTTTGCAGCCGTTGCTGCTGAGTTTGGGCATGATCTCTCTGTTGTATGGTGCTTTATTGGCGTGGCGCCAGAGCGATTTGAAGGCGATGGTTGCCTACTCTTCGGTAAGCCATATGGGTGTGGTGTTGCTGGGTATAGCAACCTTGAACCATGCTGGGGTGTTGGGCGCGGTGAGCCAGATGGTCGCCCATGGCTTGGCTGCGGCAGCACTCTTTTTGCTGGTGGGGCTGCTCTACCATCGTACCCATAGCCGAGAGATAGCCGATTATGGCTCTTTGCTCCATGTGGCTCCACGTTTTGCGGTGTTTATTGCCCTGGCTTTTGTTGCTGCCATTGGCATGCCTGGAACGGTCGGTTTTATTGCCGAATGGCATGTGTTACTGGGTGGTTTTCAACAGTGGGGGGGATGGATTGCTCTGGTCAGTGGCGGCATGTTGATCAGTGCTGCCTATTCGGTACGTACAGTCAACCAACTCTGCACAGGTTCTGCGAATGCCCGTATGTCTGCGTTGGTGGATCTGACTGTGCCAGAATCGATCACCGCCGCCTTTTTGCTGTTCTGGATTCTGCTATTGGGATGGTTTGCCTCTCCGATGCTGCATTTGTCGGTGCAGTCGGTGGATCATTTTGTACACCTGTTTGTTGGGGTGGGACGATGAACCATGAACCCGACATGCGAGCGGCTGATCCCTGTGTCCAGCATTTGCAGGAGTGGTTGCACCATCTGGAGCACCATTTGCCGGGTCAGGCACCGATTCGCGATTTTATTCATCACAATACTCTGCATGGTTTTCAACATTTACCCTTCCCAGAGGCGTTGCGCCAAGCGGAACGCATTACCGGTATTCATGGTTATTGGCCACTGGCACAGTTTCGGGCTGCCTATCGGCAGGGCCGCATTAATCGCGCAGATCTGCATGCGGAGCTCTTGGCAGAGCAGGATTTACAAGCAGAGCAGTTGATAACCCAGGCAGGGTTTGCTCCGATTCAGCGTTTGGATCTCTATCGCGAGGCTTTATTGCACGATGTGCAAGGGCTCTCTGCCAGTCAGTTGTTGTGGCACCGGGAAGAACAACAGGCGTTGCGTCGCTGGCAAGCGGATCTTGCGGAAGATGTGCGCCGCTTTTGGTTGAGCCAGGGTGCGGAAGATGTGGTGGTTGGCCAACTGTGGCAGGCTTGTTTGCAGCGTTTGGCAATCAAGGAATCGACAGCCCATCCCGAAGAGCAGTTGGAAGATCTCTTGACCTTTTTTGCTTCCGACTCTTTGTCGGGGGAAGAGCTGGATCTGCGCCTGTTTGCGACCCTGGTGCGGGAAGAGGCGGAAGCGTTGCTGGATAAGCTGTTGTTGCAACTGGGAACGGATCTGAGCATCAGCGCTCTGCTGGCTCATTTGAGTGGAGAGGATCCCTATGAGGATTTGCGTCCCCTGTTGTTGCGGCATGTAGCCGCCTATTTGGATCAGGGCTTGGCGGGTTGGAGTTATCCTGATCGTGACAAGGGGTTTTGGAGCTCCTGGTGTCGTCAGGCACGTTTGGATTGGTCTTTTCTCCCGGAAGAGTTGGCTCAGTGGAGTACCGAGTTGGACGCGATGGCGGAGGATGCCACCGAGAGTGTCATTCTTTTGTTGACGCGCATGGGTCTGCCGGAAAAGCGTTGGACAGCCTATTTGCAGCGCCTGGCTTTGCGGTTGCCGGGTTGGTCAGGGATGATGATGTGGCGTCATCAGCATCCAGGATATGAAGGCATCAGTCCGCAACGAGTCTCCATGATGGATTATCTGGCGGTCGCTCTGTTTTTGGAATGGCTTTATTCACTGCGTTTATGTCAAAAATATTGGCAAATTGAGCCGCGTATCGACACCCTGCGTGACTATTTTCGGCTGCACAGTGCCGAATTTTTAGTGCGTTGGTCACTTTTTCACGATCCATTGCCCGAATATCTTGCCGAACAGGCCGGACGGATGTTGGCACAATCGGGAGCAGATCCTCTGCGCGAGGAGCAGTGGTATGCGTTGGCGCGTATGCTGCGCATTGGCCATCAGGCACCGGGTAGACAAGGGCGAAAAACGGCTCATGCCGATGCTTGGCCGCTCTTTTTGCTGGCCCAGCATCTGGGATTGACAGCGCAAGGATTGCGCTCTTTGTCTGCCGAGCAGTGGTCGATGTGGCAGGAGACTCTGACTCGTTTGACTCCAGATCGTTGTGGCTATCTGTGGTTGCAAGCCTATGAACGGCACTATCGCAACCAGATATGCAATGCTTTGATACAGAATCATGGCCGTGGACGCTGGGCTGTTCGGCAACAAGCGCCGGCGGCCCAGTTGATATTTTGTATGGATGAGCGGGAAGAGGGGTTCAGACGCCATTTGGAGGAGCTTGCTCCCCAATGGGAAACTCTGGGAGCCGCCGGTTTTTTTGGTGTACCAATCTATTGGCAAGGTTTGGATGAGGGGCGTTTTACCGCGCTCTGTCCGGTGGTGGTAACGCCAGCCCATCAGATTTGCGAGCTGCCGGAGTTGGGTACGGATGAGGAATATACAAGTTACAAACAGCATCGGCATTGGCGTTTGCGCTTGCAGGAACAACTGCATCAGGGAAGCCGATTGGGGGTACTGCGACCTTTGTTGGCCACCTTTTTGGCGGCACCAGGTGCGATAGTGTTGTTGTTGGGCAAATTGTTGGCACCTTTGGCAACGGCGCGGATCATCCAGCGCTGGTTGCGCTCTCTGGAACCATTGGTGGCGACCCGTTTGCATTTGAACGCGGCTGCGGATGCTCCTGCCGCATCCCCGGAGCAACCGCGTTTGGGGATGACCGATCAGGAGCAGAGCGATCGGGTGGAGGGGTTGTTGCGCACGATCGGTTTGACCAGCCAGTTTGCTCCCTTGGTGGTTTTGGTGGGACATGGTTCGATCAGTCAAAACAATCCCCATTTGGGTGCCTATGATTGTGGTGCCTGCAGTGGGCGCCATGGTGGTCCCAATGCGCGTGTTTTTGCCACCATGGCCAATCGTCCTGAGGTACGGGCCCTGTTGCGCGGACGTGGCATTACTATCCCTGAGAGCTGCTGGTTTTTGGGTATGGAGCATAACACGGCCAGCGAAGAGTTGACCTGGTATGATCTGAGCAGTTTGCCTGCTGCCCAGCAGAGCGCTCTGCAGGAGCTGCAAACTGCCATGGAGCAGGCGCGCCGAGCCTCAGCGCATGAACGGAGTCGCCGTCTGGCCTCTGCACCACGCCAGGCGACACTTGACCAGGCTTTGGCGCATGTGGCTGGGCGCAGTTGTGATTTCAGCCAAGCCCGACCAGAATTGGGACATGTGACCAATGCCGTGGCGGTGATTGGTCGCCGTTCTGTCAGTCAGGGGCTCTTTTTTGATCGGCGCATGTTTTTGATCTCCTATGATCCGACCCAGGATCCTTCTGGAAAAATTGTGGAAAACATTCTATTGGCCGCTGGACCAGTGGGTGCTGGCATCAGTCTGGAATACTATTTTTCCACGGTGGACAATGAACGATTTGGTTGTGGTTCCAAGATCACCCATAATGTGACTGGCTTGTTGGGGGTGATGGAGGGGGCGGCATCTGATTTGCGCACCGGCTTGCCTAAACAGATGATCGAAATTCATGAGGCGATGCGCTTGCTGGTGATTGTGGAGCAGCAGCCGGAAATTTTGACGCAAATTCATGGCCGACAGGCAGCGATACGCGAACTGGTGGATAATGGTTGGATTGTTCTGGCTGCCAAAGAGCCGGAAACGCCACGCATCCATCTCTTTCGCCCCGGTGTGGGATGGCAACTGTGGTCGGAAAGTTTGCAGCCTTTGCAGCGGGTAAGCTGTTCGCAGGAGTGGTATAGGGGGCATGAGACTCCTTTGCCACCGGTTTGGCTGGGACAAGCCGAAGAGGAGAAGCGGTATGCGTGAACAGGCTCTTCTCTGGGTCTCCTTGTTGCCAGCCCTGGCAGCGCTCTGGATTGGCACGGCTCTGTTGATGGGGTGGATCCAGGGGGAAAAAAGCGAACGCCACAGCGCTTTGGTTGCCTCGTCAGCCAGCGGTTTATCTTTGTTGTTGATGCTATTGGTTGATCTGCAGGTTGTGGTCAGTGGCAATATGCCTGGTTCGCTGCATGTGCTGACCTGGATGGAGAGTGTGGGTTATCGAGTGTTGGTCAGCGTGCAGGCCGATCCGTTGAGTCTCTCCATGAGCACGCTGGCAGCCTTGTTGGGCTGGTTGACGGTACGTTTTTCTGTGCATTATCTGCATCGCGAGGAGGGTTTTCATCGCTTTTTTGCCTTGTTGTGCCTGTTTATAGCGGCTTTGTTGCACTTTTTGTTGGCTGGCAATGCGGTGATGGCCTTTATTGGTTGGGAGTTGATGGGGCTTACCTCCTATCTGTTGATCGGATATGCTTTGCAACGCCCGCAGGCAGGGGTCAGTGCCACCCGGGTGATTTTGACCAACCGGGTGGGCGATGCCGGATTTACCGTAGCCATTTTATTGGGCTTTACCTGGTTGGGTGGGGTGGAGTGGCAAGAGTTGGCAGCGGCTGCAACGCTCTTAAACTCTTGGCAATTGGGGGTGTTGACGGCTGGTTTTTTATTGGCGGCTGCGGTCAAATCGGCTCAATTTCCCTTTGCAGCCTGGATTTCCCGTGCTTTGGAAGGGCCTACCCCCTCCAGCGCCATCTTTTATGGCTCTTTGATGATTCATGCTGGCGTCTATTTGTTGTTGCGCTTGGAATCATTGCTGCGCCATTCACCCTTTTTATTGACGCTGTTGATTTTGTTGGGCAGCCTGACCGTCCTCTATGGTGTATTGCTGGGATTGGTGCAAACCGATGTCAAAAGCAGCTTGATCTGTGCCACGCAAACCCAGGTGGGTTTGATGTTTTTGGGCTGTGGTTTGGGATGGTTTGAGTGGGTGGCGTGGCATATGGCTGCGCATGCTGGCTGGCGGGCTTATCAATGGTTAAGCGCTCCCTCTTATATGCACGGCATGGTTGCAGCCACTCCGGCAACCTGGAAAGGGGTCCAGCGCTTTCCCTCGCTTTATGCGGCGTCTTTGGCACGCTTTTGGTTGGATCCTTTGACCGATCAATTGCTGACCAAGCCGACGCAGGCTCTGGCCAAGGATCTGCAGAGTTTGGAGGATCGTCTGTTGAATCCTCTGCTGGGCAACAGCCCTTTGGATCGCGCCATCTTGACTCGTGCGGGCTCCTCGCAAGCGGTGGGTCCAGAGATGAGCGGAAACAATGGTCTGCCTGCTCTGCTCCTGGCGCGCTTGGCCTCGTGGGCGCAATGGTTGGAAGATCGTATTCTGAGTGTGGGAGGAGAGGGGATGGTGCGTACTGTGGATGAGTTGGGAACGCATCTCTCGCGTATCGATCAGCTTTTCAGTGAGCCGCGCTATTTGGTGCTGATGATCATTTTGACCTTTGTTGCGATATTATAGCTGCCCATGATTACGGAAATCGCCTGGTCTGAACAGAGTTTTTGGCCTGTATTGGCAGGGTTGCAGAGCTTTCCACTATTGGCGGCACTGCTGCTGTCACGGGTGCGTCAGGATTGGCCCGCCTTTTGGTTGGGTATGCTCTTGGCCTTCGTTGAGTTTGTAGGTGCTGTTACTCTGTTTCAGCTTTATGATCCGCTGCGTCCGGAATGGCAACTGGTTGAGCGACTCACTCTGCTCGGTCCGCTGCAATATCATGTGGCGGTCGATGGTATGAGTGTGTTGTTTATTTTGTTGACCGCCTTTTTAACCTTGATGGCAATACCGTATGGTTGGGTCAGACCCTTTCGTCCGCAACCGCGTTTTTTGGTTTTGCTGTTTTGTGGCGAGTCTCTCTTGATCAGCCAATTTGCTACGGTAGATCTGCTGTGGTTTTTTCTGTGCTCGCTGATTCAGATCGGTTTGGTGGGCTATTTGATGCGGCATTGGTCTGCTTCGCTGGATGAAGGGGTGTCTCTGAATCGCTTTTTTGAGTTTATGGGCATTGGTTTGGCGATGTTGTTGGCTGCCACCTTGATATTGGGTTGGTCGCACTTTGATCAGACCGGAAGATGGAGCTTTGATCTTCTTGATCTGTTGGCTCATCCCGTGCACTCCTTTTTGAGTGTGAGTGTTTTTTTTCTGCTGTTTTATGGTTTGGGAATTCGCGTGCCTCTTTTCCCGCTGCATGGCTGGTTGCCTTTGGTGGCCGAGCGGGGTACGGTGGTCTTGGCTCTGGTCTTTTTGTTGGGGGTCAAGACCGGATTTTATGGCATGCTGCGTTTTATGTTTCCTTTGGTGCCTGCCTCCATCTACCGATGGCAGTTGGCGGTGGTGATAATTGCCACGATCGGTATTTTTTATGCGGCCTGGCTGGCCACCATGCAGCAAAATCTGCGGCGCATGATGGCCTATGCCGTAATCAGCCATAGCGATATTATCGTCATTGGCCTGTTTACCACCAATAGCCATGCCTTTCAGGGCAGTCTGTTGTTGATCGGCAATGTCGGTTTGGCGGCAGCCACCCTCTTTTTTATGATCGGCTTGATCAACAGACGCACCAAAACGGTGTTGTTGGGGCAACTGGGGGGGTTGTTTGGTCGTCTGCCCTTTATTGCCATGGCCTTTTTTGTCGCTGGTTTGTCGGTGATTGGGATGCCCGGCACACCGGGATTTGATGCCACCCATCTGTTGATGGAGGCTGCCATGCACCGCTATGGGGCCTTGATCACCATTGCTGCGGCTTTGGGTAATGTCGCTTCGGCAGCCTTTTTGTTATGGTCTTTTCAACGGGTGTTTCTGGCAGCACCCGGTCAACGTCCGATTCCTTTGCCAAAGGTCAGGCAGACCGAATGGATTGAAGGGATATTGGCTGTCACCTTGATTGTGGTGCAGTTGACAGCAGGTTTCTATGCCGAGCCATGGTTAAAATTGCTGGATACAACCGCCCATTCCATGGCCAAGCCTTACTCACTATTTTTGGATGATTCCCCGGCAAGGCATAACTGATGGAAGCAATTGCAACCGATATGGCCTCCTTTCCGCTATTGAGCCTGTTGATCGGCCTGCCATTTTTTGCAGCAGCTCTTCTTTGGTTGTTGCCAACAACACAGGCACAAAGAGTAGCTTTGTTGGCGACAGGTGCAGAAACGCTGTTATCCGTGCTTGCGGTGTGGCGCTTTGATGCCGGGCGCAGCGGCTTTCAATGGGTAGAGAGAGCCCAATGGTTGCCGACAGTTAACGTACACTATCTATTGGGTGTAGATGGCATTTCCATTCTGTTTTTACCGCTTACAGCGCTGCTGTTTTTGGGTGTATTGCTCTCATCCCGTCCCCCCGTACTCCCTCGACTCTACTATGCCTTGTTGCTTGCGCTGCAGGGGATGACCATCGGAATCTTTTGTGCCTTGGATCTGGTGCTGTTTTTTCTGTTTTGGGAGTTGACACTGCTGCCCATCTATTTTTTGGTCAATTTATGGGGGATGGGGCCACAGCGACGTTTTGCCGCCACACAATATACGCTATGGATGTTGGGAGGAGGCGTTTTTCTGCTTTTTGGCTTTATTCTGGTGGCGGTAAGCCATAGTCAACAGGTGACTTTGTCAGCAGATATGTCGTTGTCGGCAACATTGACCTTTGAACTGCCCTCGTTGTTGGCGACAGCCTTGCCGAGCCAGCAGCAATTGCCCGCATTGCTTTTGTTGCTTTGTGGATTTGCGTTCAAGACGCCGGTGGTGCCTTTTCATGTCTGGTTGCCGGTGATGGCGATGGAAGGACCGGTCGCTTTGCTGGCGATTATGACCGGTGTTAAACTGGGAGCTTATGGCATTTTGCGCTTTGCCTTGCCATTGGCCCCCCAGGCGGCGATGCAGTGGTCGTGGCTTTTGGCAGGCATAGGTGTTGTCGGGATCTTTTATGGCGCACTGATGGCTTTGAATCAGAGCAACATGAGACGTTTATTGGCTTTTTCCAGTATCAGTCATGTGGGTATGGTGCTTTTGGGAATTTCCACCATGAATGTGCATGGTATCCAGGGGGCACTGCTGCAACTGCTTAATTTTACGTTGATTGCCAGTGCGTTATTCTTGCTGAGTGGATTTATTCATCGCCGTACTGCCTCTTGCGAATGGCTGCATTTAGGTGGTTTGGTGCGTGTGATGCCCACGGCAGCATTTTTTTTTCTATTCTTTGCTGTGGCCAGCATGGGGATGCCTTTGACCTCTGGATTTCCCGCAGAGCAGTTGATCATCTTGGGCACCATTGCCCAGCATAAAGGTGCAGCACTGGCAGCGGTTGGCGGGCAAATCCTGGGAGCGGCCTATCTGTTGCTTTTTTATCGACGAGCATTTTTAGGATCGACATCCCGGCATCTGCCAAGCGGGGTAGTGGATCTGCAAGGAGCGGAACGCTGGTCTCTCTTTTTGTTTGCCATTCCGGTTTTGTTGGTTGGTTTGCTGCCGGGATGGCTGGTCCATTTTACGCAGTTGCCCACAGTGGGATGGTTGGCGCAGATGAGCAATCAGCTTTCCCAATAATGGAGCGCTTGCTTTGGGTACTGGCCGCCCGATGCGAGGGGATGCAGAGTGCAAATCCTCGTAGGGGTTGTTGCTAAGGTTGGTCGGCGAAGGCAAACCAATCGACCTGCATCTCTTCAATGCGGCTTTCTGAACGGCTTTCAAAGACCAAGGTAAATCCTTGTGTATCAATCTCTTCGGCACGACTATGCAGGCGCACTTTTTCTGCGGGCAATTCCAGCAAGGTGATTCCCAGCACAATTTTTGGCGGATGCGCGAAGGGTTGCAGAAAGGTGACCCGATGGCGATATTGACGCAGACGGGCAAAAATATCGGTCAATTTCCAATTGCTGTCTCCTTTTTTGGCGATGACGGAGCCATTTTCCATCTGCAGGGTGGGGGCGGGTCGATTGCTCAACAGGAGCAGTTTGCGTTCTGCTTCAGTGACTCGTTCTGCCAGGGAGGAGTCTTGTGTCATTTTTTGCAGACGCTCTTCCACACTGTGCAGGCGCTCTTGAACAGCAGGCAGACGTTGGTCATGCAGCCAGGAGAGCCATTGGGGGGAGGAGGGGTTCGTGGTGGTAACGGCGGAGGAAGGGGTGTTTTCCTGGTGTTTTTCCCATGGTTGATTGAGCAGAATGACGACAAAACAGATGATGCTAAAAACAGTTAAGAATATTTTCATCGGGATAACCCATTGTGCCAAAGGTGCAGGAGAGGTTGCCACCACTGTTGTTTTGTGGTGGGTGGAACAGGGGTGAGGCGTTCCAGAAAATCGTGGAAGAGCAGTGGGGGTTGATGGTCACTCCAAGAGTGGGCCTGCTCTTGCAGTTGCGCGATACTGTTTGCGTTCATGGCAGTGCGGCTGCACAGAAAAATTTCATTGCGGGATGGGCTGGGTACCGGCAAGCGATAGATATTTTCTGGAAAATGGTTCGGAATCTGAATATTCATCTGTTGATAAAGAGCTGTTTCGGCGCGATTGATATTGAAGGCGACCACACCATTTTTGCTCAACAACTGTTCAATGGTGCTCAGAAGGTTCTCAGAGTAGATGGATGGCGCCATGCCGTCATGATCAAAAGCGTCGATAAAGATCAGATCAAAGAGTCGCTTTTGTGCCGACAAGGAGGTGAGCAGGGATGCGCCATCAGCGCAGTGCAGGGTCAGTCGCGGATCATCGGGCAGAAAAAAGAGATGTTCAGCGATGGCAGGAATCTCTGGATTGGCATCCACAGCATCGATCTGGCAGGTGGGATAGTGGTGCAAGAAAAATTTAGCCAGAGAACCGCCACCCAAGCCAACCATCAATATCTGTTGGGGTTTGGGATTAAACAGAAGAGAGGCAAGCATATGACGAGTATAGGGCAAGATCAGCCATAAAGGTTGTTCCAGTAGGATGCGGCTTTGGGTGAGATGGTTGTCGAAATAGAGAGAGCGATAACCCGCTTCATCGATGACCAACAGGGTGCGATTTTGCCATGACTTGCGAAGAATAATTTTATATGTATCTGTATTGTCAGTCATTTTACATGTATATTCCCGGATGTTACCGCAAAGAGAGCCTGTCTGCAAGGTTATTGTCGACTTTTTTGACAATTGAGAGTATGATAGCGGGGTTGTGGGTGGCAACCTCCTCCACATTCTTTTCTCAAAACCGGAGCAAACTATGGCAAGCAAAGAGCATAAAGAGAATAAAGAAAATCAGAAAGAGGGAAAACGCGGCCTGAAGGAAAAAGAGAGTAAGGCCAAAGCGGCAAAGAAGATAGCCAAAAAAACGGGCAAGTCGGCAGATGATATGCACGCACAACGCATCGATGCTCTTGAAGGGCAGATCAAATTGATGCGCAAACGCATAGATTTGCAATTGCAGCAACTTTCTGATCGCAATGCAGCTCTTTTGCGGCGTACCAATGAATATATGCGTATCACTTCCGATCGGCATGTTTCATTGATTCACAGAACAGAAGATCAGATGAAACAGCTTGCTGATCGCAATGCGGCTTTGTTGAAAAAGACCGATAATCAACTGCGGCAGCTTTCTGATCGCAATGCAGCTCTTTTGCGTAAAACCGGTGAGCAGTTGTCCCAGCTTTCCGAGAGAAATGCCGCCTTGTTGCGCAAGATCAATATCGATACTGCTGGCAAATCCTGAATCGTCACCCCGTTTAACAGGGTTGCCGTGTGTTAGGGGGGGCTTGCCCTGTTATGCCTTGATTATCCGCGCACTCTTTTCTGCTCTGTTTTGCGGATGATCAAGGCTGCGTTGTTTTGCTGATGGGGTGCGTTTTTTGGAGTCGGATGGGTAGAAAGATATTTTTTATCTGTTTTTTTACAAACCAAATATGTTTGAAATGTGTTTATATCATGATTTAATTGTACTTAACATGTTGTGATATGAGCAATTTGGTTGCGAGCCGGAGAAGGTTTTTAACGCGATGCGCTGCAAGATTACCCAACTGATTGAACGGAATGTTGTCACTATCGACCAGCATCGGACGGTTTCGGAGAGTGTTGGGATTATGGCGGATCGTGGTGTGGGATCCATTGTGGTGACCGGCAAAGGGCGAGTGGTAGGATATTTTACCGAGCGGGATCTGTTGACGCGGGTGGTCGGCAGGAAGCGCAATCCAGAGACCACGTTGATGCGTGATGTGATGAGCACGGAGCTGATCAAGGTCAACCATGAAGCTTCCTGCCGATACTGTTTGGAGCAGATGCGCGAACATGGCATCCGGCATTTATTGGTTTATCGAGATAATTTATTTATTGGAGTGATCTCTTTGCGGGTATTGGCGGAAGCGTTGACCCAAGGTCGCAGCCGCAAGGATTGGATGGTCAACCTGGTAGGTGGAGTGGTCTTTTTGGTGATCATGGCGGTGATAGGTTTATTGGTCTATTTGGCACCGGAGATGGTGGCGATAGCCAAAAGACTATCGCCATAGCCGGTGATTACAACCCCTTCAACAGCTTAACATTGCACCCACGGCAAGCCGCGAAAACGCCATCCGTTGACCGTGCTGCGATGGTGCTGTTCGTCCCGATCTCCTTCAAATCCTTCCACAACATGGTAGACATCATGAAAGCCGGCGGCGATAAGCGCATTGCCGGCATCAATGGAGCGATGCCCAGAGCGACAGATCAAGATGAGGGGTTGGTCTGTTTTGGCGACGTGGGCAACCTCTTTAATAAAGTTTGGGTTGAGTTCAAAATCGGGGGCATCCTGCCAGGGGATATTGATGGCCCCTTTTGGGTTTCCGACAAAGAAAAACTCCATTTCTGAGCGAATATCAATAAAAACAACACCCTTGCTTTGCAGCATGGCAAAAGCTTCCTGGGGCAATAACTGCTTGAGCTCCGGGTGCAAGGGGCTGTGTGGGGCTGAGGGCAGTACAGTTGGGGTGTGGTGATTCTGGTTTGCGTCTGCTGAGTTCTGTGTCATTTTGGCTCCGCGAATGTTATGCTGTATCAAGAGAGCGCCGAGTGCAGAAAAAGTGGTTAGTCTCTGCTCCTTGCGCATAAGATTACTCTATCGCAAAAATGGCTTCCAGGTTAAGTGATTTTGACAGCAAACAGTATGGGAATGTGGTAACCAAGCCATGAGTGGTTGGAAATCGGGACAATCAGGCAAGCGTTTGTTGCCCAATCTTTCCTCTCTTTGGGGGCGGCGGAGAAAAAAACCGCTGTATGTGGCTGAGTCTGGCGGGCGCTGGCGCGGTCGCAACCATACCTTTGCGCAAAAGTTGGAAGGCCATTTGACGGCGATTGGCAAGCGGACTGCGAGCCATGAAGCCAGTATCAGCCGACGCAGTGGCGGTGAGATGCGTCGAGGTGTTCGTTGGCGCGAGATTTTGGCCACTCTGGCAGAGCGCTTCTTGCTTTGGCTATTGACTGGCATTGTTTTTTTAAAAAATATACTGAGTTTTTGGCGCGATGTGGGGATGATTTTGCGGGAGTTGTTGTTGCGCCGCATGCTTTATCCCCCCTTTTCCTTTGCCACTTTTGCCAGAGAGGTGCAGGCGGCACGTCTGGAGTCAGCCTGTCGGACGGCGAGCTTGCGACGTGAGCCGGGTTTGCACAGCCCGGAGGGGCAGGCGATGGCACGCGGCAGTTCCCTGTTGCTGCCGACTCTGGAGGAGCGGGAGGAGGTGGAACGGGCAAAAATGTTTGATTTGGATAGTGAAGAGGAAGATCTCTCTGATGAAGAGTTGACAGATCAAGCCTGGGCTCTGCGTTCACGTTTGCGCGAAAATGGGCGTGAGGATCTCCATAGATGAGTGAAGAGGGATTTGCGGATGCTCTGCTTCCCGGAACCCGACTGCTCTGGTTTGAGATTCTCAAGGTGTTGGGCAAGGGAGGTTTTGGGATCACCTATCTGGGCCGAGACACGCAACTGGAGCGGGATGTGGCGATCAAAGAGTATCTGCCTGCCGCCTATGCGTCTCGAGTCAACCAGAAGGAGATTGTTCCCAACTCTTCGGCAGATCAGCGGATCTTTGAGTGGGGATTGGATCGTTTTCTGCGTGAGGCACAAATTTTGGCGCAGTTTCGCCACCCCAGTATTGTGCGGGTGCTCAATTTTTTTCGTAGCGGCAACACCGCCTACATGGTGATGGAATATGTAGAAGGGGAGGGGTTGGATCGTCTGTTGCGGCGCCGGAAAACCTTGGATGAGCTGACGCTGAAACGGTTGCTGCTGCCGTTGTTGGAGGGATTGGCCGTATTGCACAAGGCCGATTATATCCACCGTGATTTGAAACCGGCCAATATCTTTATACGCAAGGAGAGTCAACTGCCGGTTATTTTGGATTTTGGTTCGGCACGGCAGGCGGTAGCAGGGCGTGGAGAGAAGATGACCAGTTTATTGAGCCTGGGCTACTCTCCTTTTGAACAATATGATTCCTCAGGTCATCGACAAGGGCCGTGGTCGGATATTTATGCTTTGGGTGGGGTGTTGTATCGCGCCATCAGTGGGCAACGACCTTTGGAAGCGAGTGTGCGCATTTCAGCCCGTTTGCGAAATGTCGTTGATCCTTTGCCTACAGCAGAAGAGGTGGGGCAGGGAAAATATTCGTTGGAATTTTTACGCGCAGTGGATTGGGCGCTGCGTGTTTTGGAAAATGAACGACCACAATCGATCAGCAGTTGGCAGCCAGCATTGTTGGGTAACCCAGCGGGAGGGGGTTCTGCGCAGTCAGCAGCACCACTCTCTTTGTCGGCAGTGCCAACAGGCGATTGGGTCGATTATGGCTCCTGGTCAGGATTGCTGCATTCTCTACAAACCTTGGCGGGCAATATTGCCGAACAGGAGCATCTGGCGGCGGCAACCGCCCGTTTGACCGCACCTGGAGTGGTGGTTGAGGTGCCAAGAGTGTGTGCGCCAAATCTGCCGGAAGTGGTGACTCCTCGGACAAAAAAGAGCGGGGAGAAGAGTCCTCATCATCATTCTCAGGGAGAGGAAGTAGAAGAGCGGGCGGCGGTGGTGCGGGAAAAATTTGTGCAGCCCACTCCAGAGGAGATACCGCCTGCGCAACGGCAGGCCGGGATGATTTGGGAGGAGCCGACCATCAAAATGGCTTTTGTTTGGATTCCGGCAGGCCAGTTTATCATGGGGGCCTCTTTAGCCGATGGGCAGCGCAAAGAGGATGAAGGGCCGGAACATGAGGTGCAGGTGCAGGGTTTTTGGTTGGGCAAATATCCCTTGACCTGGGGGCGGTGGCGGCGGGTGATGGGTGATTATCCTGCCGGGTTGTTTATGAATTCCAAGGCCAACCATCCAGTGGAGCGGGTCAGTTGGTTGGATGTCCAACAATTTATGCAACGCTTGGGCAGTCTGGTCGGCAAAACGACCCAGTTTCGTCTGCCGACCGAGGCAGAGTGGGAGTATGCGGCACGTGCCGGTGAAAATGTATTGCCGCAATTAAACCGATCGACTCTGGAGTATGGTACAGAGCAGTTGACAGATCATGCCTGGTTTCGTGCCAATGCCAAGGGGCAGACCCATCCGGTGGGGGAGAAAAAGCCCAATGCCTGGGGTTTGCATGATATGCTGGGCAATGTTTGGGAGTGGGTGCAAGATCGTTATCAGGCGGATTATTATTGGCGTTCTCCGCGAGTCAATCCTCAAGGTCCGGGAGCTGCAGAGCTGCGGGCCGGTTTGCCGGCGCCCTCGGCCAACCGTTTGCACAAATCGGCGCCCAGGGAGTTTCGTGTGGCTCGCGGTGGGGGATTCAACAGCAGCGCTCAGGAGTGTTGGCCGACCACGCGGTTACGGATGGCGGAAAACAGTACGGCGGTCACAGTAGGTTTTCGTTTGCTGCGACAGGGGTGAGCCTTGACCTTTAGGGGCAGGGTAAGAGTGGGTGCGGCGTCTGACAAGGGTGAGGGTTGGTTGCAGTGGCGGTAGTGGTCATGATAGATGGTTTGAGCGCTGCGGTTGGCGGTGCGGTTGAGCGTTGGCAGTGGCATCGGCTGGCAGTTGTGGCAAAGAGTGGCCGTATTTCCTGGTCAGGTCATCCCTTTTTTGCCTGGTTTGGGCAGGAGGCTTTGCTGCAAAAGGCACAAATGCGAGATCTGCCCTATGGCTATTTGGCGGCTTTGGCTTTGTTGGAGGAGCTGCCCGATCCTGAGCGTATTTGGTGTTGTTTGGGTTTTACCCATCTTTACCAAAAACAACAAGATCTGCTCTTTTTATCCCCGGAACGCACCGGACAGAGCGTTGCGGAAGCCTCCTCTTTGGCAGAGGCGCTTGCCGAGGATTGGGCGGAAGAGGGGTGGGTGTGGCATCCCCCCACTGCTCGCTTTTTGGCGGATGGGAGTTGGCCGGGATTTTTTCTGTTGTCGAGGGCGCCAACCAGCAAGCCTGAGGAGTGGTCAGTGCTGACCACTCCTTTCAACCTGTTGGAGGGGGAGTCGTTGCGCAGTCGGATGCCGCAAGGGCCTGGTGCAGCCCGTCTGATTCAACAGTTGACCAATGGCCAGATGCTGTTGGCCCGTCATGAGCGCAACCGGCAACGGCAACAAGAGGGGCGCATGCCATTGAATAGCCCATGGCTTTGGGGTGTAGGATCGGGGAAAGAGTTGCGCACGGTTTCGGAGATGGCGCCAGGAGTCTGTTGTACAGCAGATCCGTTCTTGGCTGGGTTGGCACGATTGGCAGGTCAGCAGATTTATTGGTTGGATGAACAAGCGGATTGGGGGGAGATGCTCTCCATTGTTGCCCAACGGAGAGGGAGTGGTCCGGTTTTGGTCCATTTTGCCATGCCGGCTCTTTTCATGCGTCATCGCCAGTCGGAGTCTGCGCAGAAGGCGCTGGACAAGATTGATCAACACTTTGTCAAACCTGTTTTGGATATTTTGCAAGGCAGCAACAGCCAATTGGTGATCAGTGCTTTTTATGGTGCAGAACAACCTGCCCCCAATGGCGAGTGGGAGCTACCTTGGGTAATGGGAGAGGGCTCTCTGTTGCAGAAAAGCCGTCGTTTTTGGCATCGGGGAGCTTTTGGTCAGGGGGAGAGTCATCCTTGGCAGGAGTTGCGCAGAGAGTGGCAACGATGAAAAACGAGAAAGCTTTGTCATGGTCTGGAAAGGTGTGGCGACAACGCCATGAAGCGACCGATCTGCACCGTCAATTGGCGGCAGAGCAGGGGCTGAACAGCTTTTTTGCAGCGATTTTTGCCGATCGTGCCCTGCAGGATCGGCACGAGGTGGAGGCTTTTTTGCAGCCACGTCTGCAGCGCCTGCCGGATCCGGCACAGTTGCGCGATATGGACAAAGCGGTGGAGCGTTTGCTGCGTCTTATTGAAGATGGGGAAGCGTTGGCGATATTTGGTGATTATGATGTGGATGGAGTCACCTCTTCGGCTTTGATGGTGCGCTATTTTCGCGCTTTGTCTGTAGCGGTACAGGTCTATATTCCTGACCGTTTGACAGAGGGGTATGGTCCCAACCCGGCGGCGATGGCCCAATTGGCGGCAGAGGGTGTCCGGGTGGTGATCACTGTCGATTGTGGGGCAACCGCCTATGAGGCGTTGGCGACAGCGCAGCAGTTGGGTCTGGATGTGATTGTCACCGATCATCACCAGATGCGCGATGAACCCCCTTTGGCCTGGGCGCTGATCAATCCCAATCGACCGGATGAATCGTTTGCGCATAAAAACATGGCCGGTGTGGGTGTGGCCTTTTATTTGTTGATGGCTTTGAACCGGGCGTTAAGGCAAAAGGGTTGGTTTCAGGAGGGACGCCAGGAACCGGATCTCAAGCGGTGGCTGGATTTGGTGGCTATTGGTACGATAGCCGATGTGGCGAGTTTAACCGGGGTCAATCGTATTTTGGTTACCCATGGGCTGCGGGTGGCGGCGGAGACAGGCCATGTCGGTTTGCGGGCATTGCAACAGGTGGCTCGTTTGGGTACAAGCTTGCGCGCGGGACAGGTTGCCTTTCAATTGGGACCGCGCATCAATGCCGGAGGTCGTTTGCACCGTGGCATGATGGGAGTAGAGCTTTTGGTCACGGACGATGAACAGAAAGCGCAGCAGTTGGCAGAGGAGTTGGAGGGATATAACCGCGAGCGGCAAGCGATTGAGGAGCGCATGTTGCGACGGGCTTTGGCGCTTTTGGAGGAGGCTGGAGAAGTAGACAACCGCTATGGCATTGTGGTGGCCGAGCAGGGTTGGCATCCGGGGGTGATCGGTATTGTTGCCTCGCGACTGGCAGAGCGTTTGTATCGACCGGTCATTGTCATTGCGTTGGATGCGGAGGGAAAAGGCAAGGGATCCGGGCGTTCCATTCCTGGTATCGATCTGTTGGCGGCCATAGAGGATTCTGCATCCTTGTTGCGCACCTATGGAGGCCATCGTGCGGCTGCGGGATTGAGTCTGGATGTACAGAATCTTGCGGCATTTGCTCAGGCTTTTGACCAATCCATTCAGGCGCGTTTTCAGCCAGGACTGTTTGATCCGGTAGCCTATTATGATGGAGAGGTGGCTTTTGCCGAGGTCACGCGCCAATTGGCGCAGCGTTTGGAGCGTCTGCAACCTTTTGGACAAGGCAACCCAGAGCCGGTCGTGTTGCTGCAAAATGTACGGGTGGTGGAGGCACGTTTGCTGAAGGAGCGGCATGTCAAATGTTTGTTGGCGGATCAGGAGGGAAATCTGCTGGAGGCGATAGCCTTTTCGGTATGGCCTGGGCGCGTCGGCGAAGGGTTGCTGGCTGGGGCGAGTCGGGTGGATCTTTTGGGCAACTGTACCCTCAATGTCTATCGTGAGCAGGAGAAAGTACAGTTGGTGGTGAAGGATGCGCGTCCGGTTTGACCGCGTTGTGGGCAGAGGGTCTCTGAACCCAGTGTGCCGCACAGGCAGTGCGGCACTGCGGCAAGGCGGTGTTGCGTGTGGGGAAAGATAAAACAGTAAGATAGGCGATGCGTGCAGGAGCCTGTAAGGTCGCGCCAGAGAGAGATGCACCCGCTCAGAGGAAACGCAGGGCAAGCCCATTTGCCAATTTCCTCACAGTTGCCACAAGCGAAACGGTGCCTGTCGGGCGTCCGCCCTCCCAAAGCGTGCCCCTGCGGGGCACAGATTGGTGCGGCGTGCGCGAATGCTTTGCATTCGCTTCTGGTGAAACGCCGCACATTTTCAGCAGGGCTTTGCCCTGTACCCACCAGGAGGAGATAATCTCCTCCTGGACCTCCATAATAATTTTTTGATTTTCAAATGCGATTGCCATGAAGGGAACGAATGGGGCTGTACCAAGGAGTGAGAGTATGAGAGAGTGTCCAGACTATTTTTACCAACAGTCGGCAGTTGTGCCGATACGCTTTCACGAGCGCCGTCTACAGATTTTGATGATCTCCTCCCGCAAGGGCAAGCGTTGGGTGATTCCCAAGGGGGTGATCGAGCCAGATCTTTCGGCAGAGGAGTCAGCAGCAAAAGAGGCTGCGGAGGAGGCGGGCATCCAAGGGGAGATTTTGCCTGGGCTTTTGGGCAGCTTTCAATATGAAAAATGGGGGGATACCTGTACGGTGCAGGTGTTTGTGCTGCAGGTGAACCAGGTTTTTGAGCAGTGGCTGGAGGATTTTCGCAGCCGGATGTGGTTGGATCTTCCTGAGGCAAAAAAACGGATCAGCGAACCGGCATTGCAGGAGTTGATCGAGCAGTTGCCACTCTTTTTGGCAGGCCATGGTTTGCCATGAGCAAATTGGCGGAAAATTATCAACGCTTTGAATTTCTCCCTTTTGAGAGTCATGGGCACCAGACCACTTTTCATTATCGTTTATCGGGTGATCGGGTAGCTCCCATCGATTTTTGCGAACAGATCACCTGGCCCGCAGCTCTGCCGGCACCTGATCCCATGCGTGCGGAGATGCAGCAGGCTTTGCGCAATGTGCAGTTGGTGTTGGGGATCTCCTACTATAAATCCTGTTGTCCTAAAGAGATCATTATCCATGGTGCGCTGCCAAACGAGCAGGAGGCACAGTTTTGGGATCAACTCTATACGGTGGGTCTGGGAGAGTTTTATTATCGCAACCAATTGGATCCGCGTGGCCGTGTCCATTTTCCCTGGCAGGCTGTGAGCCGTCCGTTATTGTCCTGTCCAGAGCCGGTCGGAGAGAAGGTCTTGTTGTTGATTGGCGGCGGCAAGGATTCGGCTGTTTCTTATGAGATCATTCGGGAAGCGGGTGTGGAGGTGGCGCTCTTTTCCTTGGGCAATGCCCCTTGGATCAAGCGGCTGGCGGCTGCTTTTGCTGCGCAGCACTATGTGGCCGGGCGGCAGTTGGATGCCAAGCTCTTTGCTTTGAACGCTTCCGGGGCCTATAACGGCCATATTCCTATTTCAGCCTGTATTGCTTTTGTCTCTCTGGTGGTGGCTTTGTGCGGGGGCTATCGGGCGGTGATAGCCTCCAATGAGCGCACAGCCTCCTATGGCAATCTGCACTGGCTGGGGATGGAGATCAATCATCAATGGAGCAAAAGTTTACAGTTTGAGCAGTCGTTGCAGAGTCTGCAGCGTGGCTTGTTTGTGCATGCGCCTGACTATTTCAGTCTGTTGCGTTCCTTGAGTGAATTGGCCATTTGTGGCTTGTTTGCCCGTCGTTTGCGCTATTTTAATAATTTTACCTCCTGCAATGCCAACTTTCAGTTGAAAGATACCAGTCAGACGCCGCGCTGGTGTGGTCGTTGTCCGAAGTGCCTCTTTGTCTATTTGATGATGGCGCCGCATTTGAATGCAGAGCGTTTGCAGAGCATCTTTGCCGGCGATTTTTTGCGTGATGCTGCCAATATGCCCCTGCTGGAGGAGTTGGCGGGGATTCGTGGGCACAAACCTTTTGAGTGTGTGGGTACGCCAGAGGAGGTGTTGGCGGCCTTGTCGCAGCTCTACCGACAGGGGCGTTTGCAGGGGAGTGAGTTGCAGGAGTTTTATGAAGAGCGGCTGCAGGTGAAGGTTGTTGATGCGCAGCGTTTGTGGCAGGAGCAGATGGCGGCAGGGGGAGAGTCGAGTGTGACACCACTCTGGCAGAGGCGATTGGATGACTATTTGCGAGCTCATTGAGCGCCGGGTTGGTATTTTAGGTTTGGGAGTGGAGGGGCAGGCCGCTTTGCAGGCGTTGCGGGCTGCCGGATACCAGCAGACCGTTCCGGTATTGGTGGAAAAGCCGCTTACCCTTGACGAGTCGTGGGGGCCGGTACAGTTGTGTCAGGGAGCGGCGGCCGAGGCGGTTTTGCCAGAGTTGGATGTGCTTATTCGCTCACCAGGTTTTGCTCCGGGACACCCTTGGCGCCAGCAGGCCGATCGATTGCCTCTGTTGCAAACCACGCCGACCAACCTGTTTTTGGCCGAGGTGCGGCGGGCTGGTTTACCGGTGATTGGAATTACAGGCAGCAAGGGCAAGAGCACGACCAGTACTTTGTTGTATGAGAGCATGCGCGCTGCCGGTTTGCCGGTCTGTTTGTTGGGCAATATTGGTGTAGCGGCTTTGGCACAGTTGCCGGAGGTGCTGGCAGAGGACAAGATGACGGTTTTGGAGATGTCCAGTTATCAGTGCGCTGATTTGCAGTTGGGTCCGTCGATTGCCGTGGTGTTAAATCTGTTTCCAGAGCATATGGATTGGCATGGTTCGGTGGATGCCTATTATTTGGCCAAGATGCAGATCGGGGCTTGCCAGTTGCCAGGGGACTTGCTGCGCATCGACCAGCGGGCGGTGCCGTGGATGCAGCGGTTACGTCCGGTGGCTGAGGAGGAGATGATTCTGCAGGAGCGTGGCTATCACATTGCCGATGGTTTTTTTTGCCGCGGTACTGAGCGACTGTTTGCGACCACTGCCATGCGTTTGCCTGGCAGGCACAATTGGGAGAATGGTTGTGCGGTGTTGGCAGCAGCAGAGTTGGTTGGGGTCGGGGCGGAGGTGGTGCAAGGGGTGATGGGAGAGTTTAGCGGTTTGCCCTATCGGATGAGTGATTTAGGGGTTCGAGGGGGGATTCGCTGGATCAATGATGCGATTTCCACGGCGCCGGAGGCGACGGTGGCAGCATTGCAGGCATTTTTGCCTCAGGTGGCGACCTTGATTGTCGGGGGCAAGGATCGTGGTTATGATTATGCACCGTTGGTGGAGAGGCTTGCCGAATCGGCGGTACGCACTTTGATTTTGCTGCCGGACAGTGGCCGAAGGGTGGCGGAATTGGTACGGGCTTGTTCAGGTTTGTCGTGTCGGATCATCGAGGTGGCCGATTTGCCGGAGGCGGTGCAGCAAGCCAAAAGATGGACCGAAAAGGGTTGGAGCTGTCTCTTCTCACCTGGAGCGCCCAGTTATAACCAGTTTGCCAATTTTAGCGAACGTGGCCAGGCTTTTCTTAAGGCGGTGGGCAATGGCGATGATTGGTAAACAGGTCAAAATGATTACG
>NZ_RXIU01000220.1 GCF_004217665.1 Candidatus Magnetaquicoccus inordinatus
GACCCCTGCTTTTCGTCAGAGCATTCCTGGCTCTGCTGATGCGGAAGGGGGGAATAAACGGATCCTGCATCTGCTGGATCAGTCGCTCTATGGGCGCGCCATGCGCGTGGCGCCACTGGCGCAGGCGGTTGCAGAGGGGGTGCTGCGTCCCTGGCAATTATGGATTTTATTGCTGCCTCCCTCCTGGTTGGCAGAGGATCAGGGTGGGGTGCGCCTGTTGGCCAGGAGTCTGCGTACTCTTCTTGGCAGTGCCGGGAGTGCCATTGGGCATGTGCAGATTGTCCATGGTTCGGTGGCTGATGCCCGTCTGGCAGCGGCAGCAGATCCCCTCAGTGGTATGCAGATGGTTGCGGATGATGCCTCAGGGCAAGGGCAGTTGTCTTCCGGTTGGCTCTCTTTGTTGCTCGATGCCACGCTGACGGCAGCAGAACGGGAGCAGATTATTCGGCGCTATCATGCGACGCCACGGGTGGTATTGCATTCGGCACGTTGTCTGGTGGATGGTGCGCAACTGCCTTTGGCCGATCTGTTGCTCTGTTCGCCATTGGCCCGCAAAGTCAAATGGGATCTGCTGCGCTCTTTGTCGGCTGTTTTGGCCAAGAACTATGCCGGAGTCAGTACCTTTGCTGCTGTGGCGCCAGGGATAATCTGTGTTCCGGTCTTTGCGGCAAAGGCGGGAGGGGAGCTCTATAGCTCTGCAGAGGAGGCTTTGACGGCAGCGGATCTGCTTTGGGAGGTGGTGCAACGGTTGCGTGAGGCTGATGAGCAGTTTGAGCAGCAGATTGTTCGTTCCGGGGAGCAGTTGGGACGCCAAAGCCTGCTGCCCTGGCAGGCGGGAGCGGATCCGGCTTTGGCTTGGCACAATCGGATACGTTTTCTCTTGCCCGAAGGGATACCGGAGGGATGGCGGAATGCGCTATGGACTGGCCTGTTTCGGCATCTCAGCAGCGAATGGGATCGTCGTTTTGGTTTGTGGCAGGCAGCTCATGCCGCCCAGGCAGAGCGGAATCGAGAATGGGAGGAGCAGCAAAGAAAAGCATGGCGCAAAGGGAGTTTGCGTGCCGACTGGCAACAACGTCTGCAGGAAGCCGGCTTTGTTTTTGATCCCAAGCAGGTTGCCTGGGAAGAGAAGTGGTGCCAACTGCAAGCCTATTCAGTGCGCTATGGTCATGCGGATGTACCAGCGGGTTGGCCGGAAAATCCTTCGTTGGCAGAGTGGGTGCAGCAACAGCGTCGTGAATTTGGCAAGGGTCGTTTAGCAGCGCAGGCCGTGCAGCGCTTGCAGGAGTTGGATTTTGTGTGGGATCCGGAGCTGGTGCGCTGGGAGGGGATGTTTGAACAATTTCTTTTGTTCTATAAGCAGTATGGTCATGGTCAGGTACCGGAGATCTGTACCGACTATCCTGATTTGGCGCAGTGGGCAAAAGAGCAGCGTCAGGATTTGGCGCGGGGCAAGCTGGCAATAGAGCGGCAGGTACGTTTGTCAGAGTGGGGATTTTGTTGGGATCTGGAGGCAGCTTGGTGGGAGGAGCAGTTTCGCTCTTTGTGTCGTTTTCAAGAGCGCGAAGGAGATCTATTGGTTCCTCCGTCGTGGCCGGAAGATCCCTTGCTGGCCGATTGGGTAGCCAAACAGCGGCGCGACTGGCGCTCTGGTCGTTTGCTGGCGGAGCGGAGGCAGCGTCTGGAGGATCTTGGTTTTGTCTGGGATCCCGAGGAGCTGGCTTGGCAGCAACAATGGAGTCTGTTGCAGGCGTTTCATGCCCAGCATGGCCATTGTCATGTTACCGAGAGTCAGCAGGAGTTGGCGGAGTGGGTGCGGCAGCAGCGCAAGGCTGGGCTGGCCGGAAGTTTATCGCAGACACGGCGTGAGGCGTTGCAGGCGTTGGATTTTATTTGGGAGCCACGTGCTGCGGAGTGGGATGCCATGTTGATGGTGTTGCGGCAGTTTTGTCAGGAGCATAAGCACTGCATTATTCCCGCCAACTATGCAGATAACCCGGTGTTGGCGCGTTGGGTAGGGCAGGTGCGTCGTGCCTATGCAGCGGGGCAATTGAGCGACGAACAGATCAAACAGCTGCAGGAGTTGGGTTTTGTCTGGGATGCCAAGGCGGTGTTGTGGGAGGAGATGTTTGCGGCTTTGGCTGAGTTTCGTCGGTACCATGGCAATGCCCTGGTGCCGGAGAACTATCCAGCCAATCCGCAGTTGGCTTGGTGGGTGGTGACGCAGCGTAAAGCCTACAAGAGCGGGCAACTGGAGGAGGAGCGGATCAGTCGTTTGAACAAACTGGGTTTTTTTTGGGATCCGTTGGAGGTGCAGTGGTATGAGATGTATATTGCGCTGGTGCACTATCGGCAGCAGTATGGGCGGGTGGTGATCACTCGTGGCACCGCCGATGCGCGCTTGAGCAGTTGGGTCAATATGCAGCGTCAGGCACGGCAACATGGCAATTTGTCAGCAAAGCGTGTTGAGTTGTTGGATGCCTTGGGATTTGTCTGGGAGCAGAAGGATGTGGTCTTGGAGGAGATGTTGGCGGAGTTGGCGCAGTTTCGGGAGCGTCATGGGCATTGCAATGTACCGGCATCCTGGCCTGGCAATCCTGCTTTGGGATTGTGGGCGCAATTTCAGCGTCAGGAGTATAAAAAAGGGAGTTTGGATGGCAAACGGATAGAACGTTTACAAGCGTTGGGATTTGTTTGGGAGTAAATAGGAAAAATGGATAAATTAAGGCTGACAATCGGGGAGCAATTATGGTAACCTCGATGTACAAGTGGAATTTAATGACAAGTAAAAGATGTATTTCATCCCGACCGGCGAGGCTATGAGAGGGTGCAGTGAAAAAGGAACTGGCAAACGAGTGGCAGAAGATCAAATCCAAGCAGGAGGCGCTGACCAGTAAATGGAAAAGCACCGGCAATCAGGATCTACTGCAATTTTTTATGGAAATTCTGCCCAAGGTAATCGATGCAGATCGCTGCAGCTTTTTCATCCATGATCCGGTGACCGATGCGGTATGGTTGCAATGCGGCACAGGGTTGAAAGAGCGCAGCATTGTCATCCCCAAGAGCGGATCCAATGTGGGCAAGGTGGTGGCAACCGGCAAACCGGTATGTATTGTGCGCCGGGAGCAGCAGTCGGAGTTTGCCAAGCAGGTCGAAGAGAAGGTTGGTTATATGACGCAAAACATGATGTGTGTGCCGATTATGAGCCAGACCTCCAATCAGGTGACCGGAGCCATTCAGGTGATCAACAAGCAGGGAGAGAATGGTCATTTGGGGTTTACGGAAGCCGATTTGGCCTTGTTGGAGCGGGTGGCCAATCATGTGGGCATGGTGACCGAAAATATCTATCTCAGTCAGGAGATGGTGACGGTTTCTGACAAGCTGCGTGGCACGGTGGACATGGCCGAGTGGGTCATCAAGATGTGGATGGGCTTTATGGGGCTGGTGATTTTAGCTGCCTTTGGCGTCATAGTGCATTTTACGCCCCACATGCTGGAGATTTTGAAGCGCTGAGGTTGGTGAAGCAATTTTTTGTGCGGCCTGGAACCATGTGACAGGTTTGTCTGCTTCATTCCCATCAGTTCTCATTTTCTGCTCATTTTTCACCCGCGCAAGGCGCGGGGGCTTGCCTGACGCGGCATGGATAAATTTTCCCTTCTGTCCCAAGAGGGGGCGAGGAGTGTTGCCTTGCCGGGTGAGCGGCGCATGCTCTTTGCCAATCCTCTGTGGGTGACACTCTCGCAGCATCTGTAATTTCTGCAGTCATCTCTGCCATCGGAGCATGCTTTTTGCCAATTGTCTGCGGTCATTGTGCCAGCAGGCGGAGCCATGTTGCAGGCTGAGCGCAACAGGGAGGGGCAAGCATCTCTTTTCCTGCTTTTGATTCTGCAGCATAATCGGCGATTTTTTCGACGTATGGGCTTGGGATGCTGGAGGCGATAATGCCAGTATGGTTGGAAGTGTTGCGGATGCTGGTGCCTTCCTGAAAAGGCTCTGGCGGCAGGATTATTCTCGACGGCAACGAATCTACGCATGCTTTGGTTCTTTTCATCCAGGATTGGTGATAGTTTTAAGCTTCCATATCGGGACAGAAAAAGCAGAAGCAGAAAGCACAGTCAGACCGTAGATAAACAAACTTGACGGGTAACGTTTTTTTTCAAACCAGTACAAATCTGCTGTGGAATATGGTTTAACAGAATGCAATTATTATTATTTTTCAGGCTGTAGCCAGAAAGATAAATATATTTCACTTGATTTGAGGGAAAGCTGGGATAATATGATAAATAAATTTCACCACCTCATCAGGAATGGTTGCGTGGTTGGGCAGGACGGTTCACGCTGAGGCGATCACTTATTTTGCCAGGATAAAAAAAGGAAATGGAAACCATATTATGGCTTAAGCTGTTGTTGATAGTTGTCTTGATTATGGGTAATGCCTATTTTGTGGGAGCAGAGGTTGCCATCACAGGGGCACGGCGTAGCAAGATTCGGCAATTGGCGGAACAAGGCAGCAAGGCAGCCGATCGGGTGCAAAAATTACATCAGGAGCCGGAACGCTTTTATTCGGTGACGCAGATCGGCATCACTCTGGTCTCTTTGGCTCTTGGTGCAATTGGTATGGATACCTTGGACCTGATTTTGGAACCAAAACTTGTCGGGATGTTGGGGATGTTTACCGATCCCCAACCCTGGATGGAGGTGTTGCGCTGGGTCAGTTATTTGATAGCCTTTGCCATTATCTCCTTTTTGCATGTGGTGGGAGGAGAGTTGGCGCCGAAGATTTTGGCTTTTCACAAAGCAGAACCGTTGGCCATGGCCGTGGCTTGGTCGATTGACATGCAATATATCCTGTGGACACCAGTGATTTGGGCCATGAAGCATGCCTCCAATTTTTTGCTTTGGTGTGTGGGGCAGGGGGGCCTGGTGGGGTCGCATGGCGAACATTTCAATATGACCCAGGAGGAGATTCGGACCATTATCACCGCCAGTGAAGATGCCGGGGTATTCAATGCCGAAGACAGTAAAATGATTCATAGTGTGATGGACTTTGGTGGGCGCAGTGTCCGGGCCGCCATGGTACCGCGCACCGATATTGTTGCTTTTGCCAAGGGTACCCCTTTGGTGGATGTATTGGGTAAGTTTCGTGAGTTGCCGCATGCGCGTTATCCGGTATACGAGAATAATATGGACCATATTCTTGGTTATGTGGCGATCAAGGAGTTGTTGGGAGCCTTGGCAGATGCCAGCGGTGGTGCCGAAATGTCGCATCCAATTGATGATTTTGTCTCGCCGATCTATGTTATTCCTAGCAGCAAAACCATGAGCAGTCTGCTTAAGGAGTTTAAGATAACACGCCATCACATGGCTGTAGTGGTTGATGAATATGGTGGAACGCAGGGGATCATTACCCTTGAGGATATATTAGAGGAGATTGTTGGCGAATATGATGATGAGTTTACAACGCAGACTCGCCGGGTCAAAAAGTTGGACGATCAGACTTTTGTGATTGATGCCTCGATGCGGATGACTGATCTGGAATCGTTATTAAAATATCAATTTCCAGAGGATACCGATTTTGTCACCATAGGTGGGCTGGTGTACGACACTTTGGGACGCATACCCAAGGTGGGAGAGGCGATTGCGCTTTCCGGTGCGGAATTGGTGGTGACAGGAATGGATAATCATCGCATTACCATGTTGCAATTTCGTCATGTGAACGAGAGTACGCCAGCAGGTGAAGATGAGAAGCATGAGGCGGGCAGTGCCTGAATGTGCTGCAGATACCCCTCTATTTGGGAACCGATAGTGATCAAACAAAGTCAGGATATAAAGGGTGCAGGATAGTCCCGGTGTTGCTGGTGCTTTTGGTGCAGGGCAAGCGCAGATGAGCATTTGCGTACCGAGGAGGGCAACGCTCCTGGGGTGGTGATGGATCGGGTAGTCGAGATATTCAAACGCCGTGAACTCTATCGCCATTTGTCCAATGCAGGAGATCAGGGCAATCGCATTTGAAAATCAGAAAATTATTATGGAGGTCCAGGAGGAGATTA
>NZ_RXIU01000221.1 GCF_004217665.1 Candidatus Magnetaquicoccus inordinatus
GGTTGGCTCAAGGCGCAACACCTCCTTGAAATCGCTCCTCACTACGTCACCCTTACCAGTCCGGTCCATTTTGGCGACATCTACGAGAATGCCACCCGGGTGGTCTCCGATGCCATCAAAAACAACCGTGGCCATGCTGAATTGGCTTTTCATCTCAGCCCCGGAACCCCGGCCATGGCGGCGGTATGGATCATCCTCGCCAAGACTCGATTTCCTGCGGAATTGATCGAATCCTCCCGTGAGCATGGTGTGCGCACCGCATCCGTGCCATTCGACATCTCCGCTGACTTCATCCCCGACCTGCTGCGTAAACCCGACGAGGAGTTGGAGCGACTCACCGCCGGCTTGCCACCCGAAGCACCGGAGTTCTCCAGCATAATCCATCGCAGTCCTGACATGAAGCGGGTGATCGCCCGTGCGCGCCGCGTGGCTCCGCGCTCCATTCCCGTATTGATTGAGGGGGAGTCCGGCACCGGCAAGGAACTGCTGGCCCGCGCCATTCACCGGGCCAGTCCCCGTCGGGACAAGCCGTTCGTGGCTGTCAACTGTGGGGCCATATCTCCGGAGTTGGTGGAATCCGAACTTTTCGGGCATGAGAAGGGAGCCTTCACCGGAGCGGCCGTATCCAGGACCGGTTACTTTGAGGCGGCCCACGGCGGCACCCTGTTTTTGGACGAGGCAGGTGAACTGCCAGCCCCCGCCCAGGTCAAGTTTCTGCGCGCCATCCAGGAAGGCGAGATCGTTCGGGTGGGATCCACCACGCCCACTCCGGTGGATGTGCGCATCATTGCCGCCACCAACCGGACCCTGACAGAAGAGGTTTCCCAAGGGCGGTTTCGGGAGGATCTGTTCTACCGGTTGGCGGTGATCGTTCTGCTTCTGCCCCCTCTGCGGGAACGCCCTGGTGATCTTGGTCCCCTGGTTGACTACCTGCTGGAGCAGATCAACCGGGAGAGCGAGACAGAACCCGGATTCGAACATAAGAAACTTTCTGTAGGCGCAAAGGATCTTCTTCTGAAACACGACTGGCCCGGCAATGTGCGGGAGTTGCAGAACACCCTGCGCCGTGCCACGATCTGGTCCACTGGGGCGACGATTCGGGTGGAAGATGTCCGGGATTCATTGTTTCCCGTCCCCAAAAGCGGGCAAGAGGAGGTTTCCATCCTCGATCTGGACGTGTTGCAAGGAATTGATCTGCCATTGTTAATGGATCGGGTTGCCCGTCACTACATGGAACTGGCGATGGAAAAGACCGCTGGCAACAAGACACGGGCTGCCGAACTCCTGGGTTTGGCCAGCTATCAGACCCTGACCAATTGGATGAAAAAATATAGGGTGAACGCATAATGGCATCCCCGTTGCTTTTCTCCCCGACATGGAACACTTGATCATGAAATCGCTGAACTTCGAATTTCTGCGCCCCTCCTGGCCGCAACTGGCGGAACTGGGTGGCTTTGCCGAGAGCTATGCCCACCCCGATCCTGGCAGCAGCCTGGTGAAACTGCGTGCGTTTGCGGAACAACTCGTGCTGTGGATCTACGACCGGACCGGTTTTTCCAAGCCGTACCAGCCCAACCTGAATGATCTGCTCAACGAAAGTGCCTTTACTGAAGCGGTTCCCAAGGCGGTGGTGGACAAACTGCACGCTATTCGGATTCACGGCAACAAGGCGGCCCATGGCGAAAAGGCATCCACGGATACTGCCCTCTGGCTGCTCAAAGAGTCCCATGCCGTCGGCCAGTGGATTTTTATGGCCAGCGGCCAGGGCAAGACCTCCGACCTGTCACCCTATCAGGATCCCCCATCTGGCGGGCTGGCCGGTGAGGCCCGATCCCAACTCAAACGGGAAAAGAAGGCGGTACTGGAGCAGTTGGCCGCCCAGGAAGCACAGATGCGGGCTCTTCTGGAGCAATTAGACACAGAGAGGGAGAAAGCCCAAACCGCCGAACTTAAAACAGGTGAGTTGGAAGCACTTATTCAGTCCGGTCGCAATGCCGCCAATGTCCTGAACTTTGATGAGGCCACCACCCGCAGACGGTTGATAGATAGCCAACTGGTGATGGCCGGGTGGAAAGTGGCAGCCAATGGCGGCAACACGGATGAAGTGACCCAGGAGGAAGAGGTGGAGCACCAACCCACTCAAACCGGCAAGGGTTACGCCGATTATGTGTTGTGGAACGACGATGGAAAACCCCTGGCCGTAGTGGAAGCCAAGAAAACATCCAGGGGTGCCGAACAGGGTCGCAAGCAAGCCCAGCTTTATGCCGATGGTCTGGAAAAAATGTACGGCCAACGTCCGGTGATCTTTATCACCAATGGCTTTGATCTTTGGATTTGGGATGACGCCAGTGGCTACTCTTCGCGCAAACTGTATGGTTTTTACTCCAAAGACAGTCTGCAGTATCTCGTGACTTTCCAGCGCAACAATCAACGTCCCCTGGACGAGCTCCAGCCCTCCGGGATAGCGGGTCGACTCTACCAGTTGGAGGCCATCAAGCGGGTTTGTGAACGCTTCACCGCTCGGCACCGCCGCGCTCTGGTGGTTCAGGCGACCGGCACCGGCAAAACCCGGGTGGCCATCTCCTTGACCGATCTACTGATCCGTGCCGGATGGGTCAAACGGGTGCTGTTCTTGTGCGACCGCAAGGAGTTGCGCAAACAGGCCAAGAACGCCTACATCGATTTTCTCAACGAGCCACTGGTGGTGGTAGGACGCCATACCGCCCAGGATCGGGACAAGCGGATTTATCTGGCTACCTATCCCGCCATGATGAAGATTTTCGAGACTTTCGACGTGGGATTTTTCGATCTGATCATCGCTGATGAATCGCATCGCAGCATCTACAACCGTTATCGGGATCTCTTTTCGTACTTTGACGCTCTCCAGGTAGGGCTGACTGCCACACCGGTGGGCATGATCACCCGCAACACCTACAGGCTGTTCGGCTGTGAGGACGACGACCCCACCTTCAACTACGACTTTTCTCGGGCGGTGGAGGAAGGCCATCTGGTTCCCTTCGAGCTGTTCACCCATACCACCGAGTTTTTGCGCCTGGGAATCAAGTATGAAAATTTGTCCGAGGCGCAACGGCAGCAGTTGGAGGAGGACGGAGAGGATCCTGGAACCTTTGCCTACGAGGCGCAGCAGATCGACAAGGCGGTATTCAACCGGGACACCAACAAGCACGTTCTGCGTAATCTGATGGAAAATGGTCTGCGGGAATCCACCGGAACCCATCCAGGCAAGAGCATACTTTTTGCCCGCAACCACAACCACGCGGTTCTGCTTTCCCAACTCTTTGATGAGTTGTATCCCCAGTATGGCGGCGGCTTTTGTCAGGTGATCGACAACTACGATCCCCGCGCCGAGCAGTTGATCGACGACTTCAAGGGAATCGGTTCCAATCCGGGCCTGACCATCGCCATTTCTGTGGACATGCTGGATACAGGTATCGACATACCGGAGGTGGTCAATCTGGTTTTTGCCAAGCCGGTCAAGTCCCGGGTGAAGTTCTGGCAGATGATCGGACGCGGCACCCGGCTCTGCCCGGCCATTGGCAAGACCAAGTTCCGCATTTTCGATCACTGGGGCAACTTTGAATTTTTCTCCGAAGAGTTCCAGGAGGCAGACCCGGCCCCGGCCAGATCCCTCATGCAGCAGGTGTTCGAGGCACGTATTGATCTGGCAGAGACCGCTCTGGAGCAGTCCGACCCTGAAACCTTCAAGCTGGCGGCGGAATTGATTGGCAAGGATCTGGCTGCCTTGCCGGAAGAAACCATTGCTGTGCGGGAGAAATGGCGGGAAAAACGCACCGTGCAGCAGCCCCATGTGCTGGAACAGTTTGCACCGGAGACCGTGGGAGTTCTGCGCCAGACACTGGCCCCGTTGATGCAGTGGATTGACATCCGCGACCATGCCGCCGCCTGGCAGTTCGACCGCCTGATAGCCATGACGCAGAACGAGTTGTTAAAGAGTTCGAGCCGTTTTGAGGATTATCGCGATCAGGTGCAGGATCAGGTTGCCCAGTTGCAAATGCACTTAAATCCGGTGCGGGAGAAAGGAGAAGTCATCAAACGTTGCAAAGATCCTGCCTTTTGGAGCAGTGTAACCGTGGCCGATCTGGAAAACCTGCGCCGCGATCTGCGGGGGGTCATGCACCATCGTCGCCCGATGGATCGCCCCGGGGAGAGCGTGCGGGTGGTTGATGTGACCGATGGCGGCATTGCCTATACCCAGCGCATGGCCAACATGGGCACTGTGGATCTGGTCGCCTACCGCAAACGGGTGGAAGAGGTGTTGATGCCCCTGTTTGAGAGCAACCCCACCCTGAAAAAAATTCGCGCGGGTGTTCCAGTCACCGAGACGGATCTGAACGCCCTGAATGCCCTGATCCACCTGGAGCGTCCCGATGTGGACCTGAACATCCTCAAGGAGTTCTACCACGAGACTGCCCAGGGTTTGGAGCAGATCTTGCGATCCATCATCGGCATGGATGGGGAGACGGTGGAAAAGCATTTTGCCGATTTTGTCCGTCGCCACCCCACACTGAATGCCCGGCAGATCCGTTTTTTGGGTCTGCTCAAGAATCATATCAGCAAGTTTGGCGTCATCGCCATTGACCGGCTTTACGAACCACCGTTTACCACTGTGGACAGCGAAGGCCCCGATGGCGTATTCCGCGAGGAGGCGCAGATGGATGATCTGATCGCCATTCTGGATGCCTTCAAGCCACCTGCACATTTTGAAAAGAGAGCCTCATTATGATCACTGGCGAGTTGAAAGCCAAAATTGACAAACTCTGGACCGAATTCTGGACCGGCGGTATCACCAATCCGCTCACGGTCATTGAGCAGATCTCGTTTCTGATGTTTGCCCGGTTGCTGGATATTGCCGAGTCCCGCAACGAAAAGCGCGATGCCCGTACCGGTGGTCAGAGTCGCCGCAACTTTGGCCAAGAGGAGCAGGATTTGCGTTGGTCCCATTTTCGCCACCTGGGGGCAGAGGAGATGCTGCCCTTGGTGCGTGATTTTGTGTTTCCCCATTTCAAGAAAGTGGCGGTGGATGGTGCAGAGTTCGGCGAATACATGAAGGATGCCCAGTTGATGGTTGCCAAGCCCAGCCTGCTGGTGAAGGCGGTGGAGATGATTGACGCCCTGCCGCTTACTGCTGGGGACACCAAGGGGGATCTCTACGAATACCTGCTCAGTAAGCTGACCACCGCCGGTATCAACGGCCAGTTCCGCACCCCGCGTCATGTGATCCGCGCCATGGTGGAGATGGTGGCTCCTGATCCGAAACGCAACGAGGTGGTAGGAGATCCCGCCTGCGGCACCGCTGGCTTTCTGGTGGAGACCATGCAGTATCTGATGCGGGAATATACCTCCCCGAAGATGGTGGACACCGACCCCGAGACCGGAGAAAAAATCTACCATGGCGATCTGCTGGAGCCACACCGGGATCATGTTCAACACCACATGTTTCGAGGGTTTGACTTCGACGCCACCATGCTGCGTATTGCCGCCATGAATCTGCTGCTGCACGGCATTGATGCCCCGGAGATCCACTATCAGGACACCCTGAGCAGCACCTTTCCAGAGCACTACCCCCGACTGGCGAGCAACGCCTTTGACGTGATCCTGGCCAATCCCCCTTTCAAGGGCAGCCTGGACGAGGAGGATATTCATCCCTCCCTGCTGGGGTTGGTCAAAACCAAAAAGACAGAACTGCTTTTTGTGACCCTCATCCTGCGCATGTTGAAACTCGGTGGACGCTCGGCCACCATCGTACCCGACGGGGTGCTGTTCGGCAGTTCCAATGCCCATGTGGACCTGCGCCGCATGCTGGTGGATGATAACCAGTTGGAAGGGGTTGTTTCCCTGCCTCCGGGCTGTTTTCGCCCCTACGCCGGGGTCTCCACGGCGGTGTTGCTCTTTACCAAGGGCGGCAAGACCGATCAGGTCTTTTTCTATGATGTGCAGGCGGATGGTTTCAGCCTGGACGACAAACGGCAACCGGTGGAAGCCAACGACTTGCC
>NZ_RXIU01000222.1 GCF_004217665.1 Candidatus Magnetaquicoccus inordinatus
CTCCTGAAAAATGTGTTTTCTGGGATGGTCTCACCTCTCAAAATAAATGGATACCCTGGGGAGAAATGGACGCTTACGATTGTGTGTGGCATATGCGTCTGCACAACAGAGGCTGCTGTGAAATATGCCAAAATCTATTTTGTTTGTAAGGGGAGTGTCATGATGTCCAGGGAGCCTGCTCTACCATTTGCCACTATCGCCGCCCGCGCCAACCAACAGGCGGAAACGCTGCTCCGTGAATGGTTTCCACAAGGAAAACGACGTGGCTGGGAATATACCGTCGGTAACCTCAACGGCGAAGTCGGCGAATCCCTCTCCATCAACCTCAATAATGGTCTCTGGTCCGACTTCGCCAGCGGCGAACGCGGCGGTGATCTGATCGCTCTGCTCGCCGCCCGCAATAAAATCAGCCAAAGCGAAGCCGCACGCCAACTCGCCTCCCGCCTCGGTATCCACCTGAGCGAAACTTCCTCTGCACGGCCAACTAAACAAAAAAACCATGCACAAAAACCACTTGCGTTTATACCTGAAAAAATACAACCACCACCCTTGAGCTCACCACAAGGTATGCGCCTCAGCGCCCGATGGCTCTACCGTAACCAAAAAGGTGAAGGTCTGTTCTATGTGAGCCGTCACGATCCCATCGACAAATCCTCTCCGCAACGCAAACTCTTTCAACCCCATATCCTGCTCAGGCAGAACGATGGCAAAAGAGCATGGCAGCGCAGCAGCTATCCTGCACCACGCCCTCTCTATGGGCTGGAACTGCTGCAAAATCATGCACAAGATCTGCTGATTGTCGAAGGGGAAAAATCGTGTGATGCCGCCCGTCGCCTGTTGCCAGAGCTGCTGGCATTGACCTGGAGTGGTGGCAGTAACGCCGTCGCCTTGAGCAATTGGCAACTGCTGCAGGGACGTACCCTCTATCTGTGGCCCGATGCCGATAGCGCAGGAGAAAAAGCCATGCACTGGCTGGCCAACCATCTGCACACCTTGCAGTGCCAGATATATTGGGTGCAACCGCCCAGCACAGCAGCCAATGGCTGGGATCTGGCCGATGCCGAAACAGAAGGCTGGAGCAGTGAACAGTGCCGTCAATGGCTGACTCAAAACAGCCGCGAGTGGCAGATGGCGCCTGCCGAAGAGGTGGGTGAACAGCCCGCAGTGTCAGAAGAGCTGCTGGCCGAGAGTGATTTGGGTAATGCACGGATGGTGGTGCAACAGCATGGGGAAGATTTACGTTATGTGCGGCAATGGAACCGCTGGTATGTGTGGAACGGCAGCCATTGGCAGCAGGATGAGACCGAAGAGGTGGTCCGACGCTGCAAGGGAAGTATCTTGTCGCTGTTGCAGCGGGTGGATGAGAGTGTCTATGCCACTGAAAAAAATGCACGTTTTCGTTTTGCATTGCGCTCGCAGAGCCGGGCGGCTATTGAAAATGCCATTTGTCTGGCGCGCAATGAACCACAAGTGATTTTACGCCCGGAAGAGTTGGATTCTGATCCCTGGTTGTTAAACTGCAGTAATGGCACCTTGTCGTTACGCGATGGGCAGTTACGGGCGCATCGGCGCGAGGATCTGTTATCGCGTTCGCTACCGGTGGTCTATGATGCGCAGGCCGAGGCACCGTTATGGGAAAAGTTTATCGATCGGATCATGGGTCATGATCCGGAACGGGTGGAATTTTTACGCAAGGCGGTAGGATATACCTTGAGCGGTGACACCTCAGAGCAATGTTTTTTTTACTGTTTTGGCGTGGGTCAAAATGGTAAATCGACCTTTTTGGAGGTGATATTTGAGTTGCTGGGGCGATATGCCCGGCGTTTGCCTGCTGATTCGTTGATGTTGCGCACTCAGGGTGGAGCGATTTCCAATGATATAGCGGGTTTGGTGGGAGCACGTTTGGTAGCCAGTTCGGAGGTAGAAGAGGGTGCGCGTTTGCACGAGGCCAAGCTCAAAGAGATGACTGGCGGCGATACCTTGACGGCGCGTTTTTTACATCAGGAATATTTTGAGTTTCGTCCCGTCTTCAAGTTATGGATGTTAGGCAACTATAAGCCAGTGATTCGTGGGACCGATCAAGGGATATGGCGACGGATTCATTTAATACCCTTTGGAGCGCCGATAGCGGAGGCGGAGCGGGATCGGCAGTTGCCAATAAAGCTGCGTCAGGAGATGCCTGGGATATTGCGCTGGGCGGTGGAGGGTTGTTTATCCTGGCAGCGTGAGGGTTTGCAGCAGCCGTTGGCGGTACGAGAGGCGACGCAAGCCTATCGCAGTGAATCGGATATTATTGGGCAATTTTTGGAGGAGCATACAGTTTTTGATACGCATGCCGAGGTTCAGGCATCGTTTATTTATGAGAGGTATACGCATTGGACGAATGTGAATGGACATCGTGCCTGTTCTTCCACGCAGTTTACGCGCAAGCTGACCGATCGTGGTTTGTTGACCCGTCGTTCTAATGGCACCTGGATAGTTGGTTTGCGTTTGGCGACACATCGACACTTGGACAGCAATTTTGAGGTTTCCGGCGGAAAGAGCGCCAGCGTCTCTAACCTTAAAAACAGTGTCGAAGTGTCGAGGTGTCCAGATTATAGAATAGAGGATGAGAGTTGGGGGGTATAAAGAGGGAAGGAAGGAGGGAAGGAGCTGTCAGTTTCATAATCAGGCAAGCGCATAAGAACAAAAATTATTACGGAGGTCCAGGAGGGGATTATCCCCTCCTGGCAGGTGCAGGACGGAGTCCTGCATGCAGCGGCGTTTTACCAGAAGCGAATGCGAAGCATTCGCGCACGCCGCGACAATCGGTGCCCCGCAGGGGCACTCTTTGGGAGGGCGGAGCCCGACCTGCACCGTTTTGCTTGTGGCAACAGAGGGGAAAGGCAAACAGGTTTGCAGGGGAATGGTACTTGACAGGAGATGTTGGAACGGTTAGAATTTTTGTCTTACTAAAGCAATATCGTGAGCATAGGTTTGCTGGGAAGAGTTTGTGAGTTGTCCATCGCCATGCTTGGGTACAGGGTAAAAAATGTGAGGGTCGTCTACAATGGTGCACTCTATCGTAACGGTAGCGCAATCTTTTTTCCGCAATATACGCTCAGGAAGATTTTTAAGCGGAGAGCTTGCGCAGGATCGTTCCCGTGAAAATGCCCGCGCAGTGGTCCAACGTCTGGCGCGTGGCAATGTGAGCTTGCAGTTGGGGTGGTTTTTGAGCGAAGAGGATCTGCAAGAGATGCGGGAAAAAAACAGAACACACAATTTTTCCGCAAACGCTCGTTAAACATCGCTCTCTTCTTTCTTTGCTAAAGTAATCACTCTTCTGGATCATTAGGTTGCCATTGCTGGGCCAGTTGTTGGCCTTGGGCGATTTGTTCTGGGGTCATTTTTTGCGCCAGTTTGTCACAGAGTGGGCAGGGGAGAGTCAGTTGTGGGCTGCTGCGGGGCTTGCGGCTCATCTCCGCAAGATATTGCCATTTATAGGCTTTGACCAGATTGACCGGAAAGCCTTGTCCCTTTTCGTGCATCCAGCCCAGATTGCGCCGGGCCATCAGGTGACCCTGATTGGCGGCCAGACGAAACCAGCGCGCCGCCTCCCGATAATCCTTTTTTACCCCTTTGCCATTATCATAGAGGGTTCCGACCCCATTTTGGGCACGCGGATCCTGCTGCTCGGCAGCCCGTCGCCACCAATACATCGCCTCAGCATAATCGATGGCTACCCCCTTGCCCTCAAAATAGCGCTCCCCCAAACGATATTGCGCCTCCCGCTCCTGCGCTTCCGCCCGTATCCGAAGCTGTTCCAGCTCGCCCGCAGATAAAGGCACAGAGAATAACAGCTCAAAGAGCAAGAGAAACAGAGCGGGTTTGTTCATAACAGCTTCCTCTACCATAAACCTTCCGGAACACGATCGGGAAAACAGCCAGCAAACTCTGTACCGGGATAGAGGCAGCCGTTATGTGCAAAGCGCACTCGCTTGAGGCCCGCATCATTACACGCCATGATCTTATCATCCGGATCCAACACCAGCCATCTGCCATCTTCACTAGCGTACAAAGTAGCCATCTTTTGTTCGGTTTGGGTGTTAAATAGTTGCACGCATTTATTGTTTATTTCCATTCTTACCGTGCCATCACTATTGACAGCTTCGGTGAGTGGCGTTTTGTTGGCAATGCTGGCAGGCAGAGGTTGTTCTGCTTCAAATGAAGGTTGTAAACCAGGTCGCCATTTTACTGTTTTGCCAGATTCACTGGTTATGGTAATTGTTTTTGTGTCGTCTTGATAAGATAGAGAAATAATATTTAGTTCAAAAATAAATATTATCATTGGCTTGCTAAAACAAGAAGTGGAGGAACTTGGTGTTCCCTCCAAGATGGAAACAGAGTCTAGCTGTGCGTTTTGTAACGCCTCTTTATCCCAAGTTGCCCAGGCCAAACGGGTATGAATTAATTGAGCGTTCCGCAAAGTGGCACCACGCAGATCGGCACGTTGCAGGTAGGTATCAGTAGCTTGCGCTCTATCCAAACAGCTCTTTCTCAAGTTTGCCCCCGCAAAATAGGCATGGCTTAAATCGCAGTCGGTAAAATCACATTCGGACAGATCGGCATCTGCAGCTTGAGTCCACTCAAGAAAGGCTTGCCGAAACGAACCCCGCAAGCGTGCACCATCAAGGTTTGCATGTTCGAGATTAGCCCGCTCAGCTTGAACCCCCTCCAGTTGCACCCCAGACAGATCTATTAGGCGCAGATCCGCTTCTTCCAAATGGCAGAGAGTCGGATATGGCGCTGTTTTTGGTTGTTCTCTTTGCCAGGTCGCAATCAATTGCACAGCATTTTCACTGATTTGTTTCTTATAGGGGGCTGCGAGAATAGCCTGCAAGGCGGCAGCAAGGGTTGTTGCTCCCCATTGCGCCAAACCGTCGAGGAAAAAATGACCACTCTCTGGTGAGAGGGCAGGTATGCGTAAAACCTTATCATTGCCTTTCCGTAACTCCTCGCCGATAGCCTGGGCGAGAAAATATTCCAGGAACGATTTATGGGCAAATTGATAGTTGCCATCGCCATCTCGAGAGAGAAAAGTGGCGCTGCGCAGCAGGGCGTTAAACTCTTCGTGCCATTGCATCCATCCCTCTGCTGCAGAACCGGGAGCGGCAACCTCCTTTTGTTGCCAGGCAAACAGTTGTTCATGGTTGATGCGTGCTTCTGGTTGTTGCCATAAGAGCTGTGCCATGCGCAGCATGCTGGGTATGATATGGTAGCGTCGCGAGCCCACCTTTTCCTGATCCCGTTCAAGCCACTGCTCGACAATGGCGTCATAAATATCCCCTGCAGTGATGCGTTGTTGTGGTACAGCACGGCGGCGGATAAAATCCATGCTTTCACACAGCAGCTTGAGCAGGAAAGGACGTTTGGCCAGATCCTGCAGATCATGCACCGAACGAAAAAGCGCGATAATCTCATCACTCTTTCCGGGAAACAGGCGCTCCAGATAGGCCAGGATACGTGGTTCGTCAAAGGGTTGCAGATAGAGATAACGAATATCCTTGTCGCGAAAGCCGTCCCGCACACTTCCTTTGATGCGCACCTGTTCATCTTGGTGACTGCGAAAAAAGTGGGTGCGACAGGCAATCAACACCTTTCCCGATGATTCGGGAGGGGCGGCACGGCGCATCTCTTTCAGCAGATCATTGGCGCCCTGGTCGCCAATCAAGGTCGCTTTTTCATCCAGACCATCAAAAATCAGGCAGAGATGGCCAGCCTGGGCCATGGCCAGAACTCCATCAACCGACAAGTTTTTCAAACCGCTGCGTTTTAATAGTGCTGCCAACATGTTTTCCAGATCAGGAGGGGGGGTGCCCATGCTTACAGGTGTAGATTTTTTCATATCACCTCGATTTTAGGCAGAATTGGCCAAGGTTCCGGCACCCCGTAACTGAGA
>NZ_RXIU01000223.1 GCF_004217665.1 Candidatus Magnetaquicoccus inordinatus
GTCAAATGTGGGGTGGGGTGCGGTAGGTGGACGCATCAATCTGGAAGGATACTGAGCATGGGCAAAAAAGAGTTAAAAAAACAGATAAAACCTCCCTTTGGTGCAGTTGCCTCAATCTCTTCCGGCAGAGACATTACCCGCGGTTATGTGGACGCCATGGCATTGTTGCCAGTACAGGATAGTGTGTTGCGCATGCTGGGTGGTGCCGCTTTGGGCGCTTACGAAGAGGTGTTGCGTGATGATACGGTCAAAACAGCGCTCCAGCAGCGTTTTTTGGCCTTGACGGCAACCGAGTGGCGGGTTGAACCGGGCGGAAAGAGTCGAATGGATCGGTTGGCAGCCGAGTCGCTGCAAAAGCAGCTTGAAAAAATTGATTTTGACGGCATTACCGAGAAGATGTTGTATGCCCTTTTTTATGGGTATGCCGTGGCCGAGTGCATGTGGGGTGTGGAGTATGACCAAGTTGTTTTGCAAGAGATCAAGGTACGCAAACAGCGTCGCTTTGCCTTTTCTCCTGACGGCTCTTTGCGTCTGTTGACCGGCGCCAATCCGCAAGGTGAGCTGCTTCCTGATCGTAAATTTTGGCATTTTTGTTGTGGTGCCGATAATGATGATGAGCCTTACGGCCTGGGTCTGGCGCACTGGTTGTACTGGCTGGTTCGTTTCAAACGGGGCGGGATACGTGCTTGGCTATCCTTCCTGGACAAGTTTGGCCAGCCCTCTGCGGTTGGGGAGTTTCCGCTTGGCACGACTGAAGAGGAACAAAAAAAGCTGTTGCAAGCGGTTGATGGCTTGCGCAGTCAGTCAGGGATTATCATTCCGCAGGGCATGATCATCCGTCTGTTGGAAGCCACACGCAGCGGGCAGGCTGACTATGCCGATTTGACCAGAATCTTGAACGAATCGATCACTCGTCTGATTTTGACTCAAAACATGACCACCAGCGATGGATCTTCCTTGTCGCAAGCGCAGGTGCATGAACGCATGCTGGGCAGCGTGGTGCGTGCCGACGGTAATTTGATTGCCTCCAGCTTTAATCGCAGCGTTTCAGTATGGTTGAGTGATTGGAATTTTCCTGGGGCGGTAACGCCTCGGTTGGTGTTCATGACCGAAGAGCCGGAAGATCTTAACCGCCGCGCAGAAAGAGAAAAAACCATATCTGAAACGACCGGTTTACGACCGAGCAAAAAACATGTCGAAGAGGTATATGGCGGCGATTGGGAGGAGAAAGAACAGTCTGCGCCAATGGTTGCGCCCGATCCCGCCGGGAAGGATCTTGCTGCAGAGCAGAAGCAACAGGAGCCTGCCTTTGCCGAGGCGTCACCTTATCCTGCCCAGCAGGCGATTGATGCTGTTCAGCTTCCTGCCGAGCAAATCCATGCAGCCATGACTGCCTTGTTAGCTCCATTTATCTCACGACTCCAGGAGGGAGCTACAGCGCAGGAGTTGTTGGTGCAATTGGGTGAGATCTATCGAGAGATGAATTATCAACAACTGGCGGAGTTGCTGGATCGGATAATCATGGCCGGTGAAGTGTGGGGGCGCCTCGATGCCGACTCAGCCTGAGAGTGATTTGGCCTATCTGATCAATCATCCACCGGAAGAGGCGCTGCGCTATTTATCTGGCAAGGATAGGCGGGTTTCCTGGAGTTGGCGGGATCTGAGCGGTCCAGAGCATGGCAAGTCATTTACGGTTGCCAAGGCGATGGGTTTGGATCTGTTAACGGATATTCACCAGGCGCTCAATAGTGCGCGGCAGGAGGGTCGCACAGAGCGCATGTTTGCCAAGGATCTGACTCCGATCCTGCAAGCCAAGGGATGGTGGGGTGAAAAGTGGGTGGCGCATCCAGATGGCGGCGAGCAGTTGGTTGAACTGGGTTCACCGCTGCGTTTGGAGACCATTTTTCGCACCAATATGCAGACGGCTTATATGGCTGGCCGCTACAAGCAGATGCTGGAAAATGCCCAGTCGCGTCCGTACTGGATGTATGTAGCGGTAATGGATAGTCGTACTCGGAAATCTCATGCCACCCTTAATGGCCGTATTTTCCGCTATGACGATCCCGTCTGGGCGCATATCTATCCACCGAACGGTTTTCGTTGTCGCTGCCGGGTGCGCGCTTTGTCTGAATCTGCAATGCAACGTGGTGGTTATGAGCTCGAAAAATCAAGCGATTATATGGTTCAACTGGATCAGGGCGAGGATCCTCTGGCTCCATCAATTGCTCTCAGACTGCCTGGTGGCCGTTTTGCGCCCGATACGGGTTGGGACTATAACCCAGGAGCTGCCTGGAGCAGATGGGACAAAAACGGGCTGCTGCCTGATTGTTTGGGGGGTGTGGCGTATGCAGAGAGCGATGGCAAAAATTGCATTCAATCTTTACCCGGACAAAAAAGTTGGCAAGAGTATGGGCGATCAGATTTGCGCGATGTTGGTAATGATTTGCGTTTGCCATCTCCTTCTTTATTGAAGGTTGGCAAGGATGCCAACGAGGCTCTTCAGATATTGCAAACCGCTCTGGGAGTGAGCAAGGAAAATCCTGTCCGTGTAGTTCGTACTCCTGTGGATTTGGTTATTATCCGGGCAGAATACTTGCCGCATGTGGTTGCTAAGCGAGAACATCGCCGAGAAGTAACAGCAAACTATATCGTTCCAACCTTAGAAAGTCCTTATGAAATTTGGCTGACAGAGTATGCAGATGGGTTTAGGAAGCGATACATCGGGCTGTTTCAAGATCAACGGGATTTATTGTCGGTAGTGCGGGAAAGTCAGGACGGCAGTTTGTTATGGAATGTGATTCGGATGAGGGATGTAGAGCTAAACAGACAGCGCACCGGTAGCTTGATGTGGAAGAAATGATCGGGGGTTAGGGGTGCCCGACAAGTGCGGAACTGTCGGCACCAGTAGGATTAAGGTGCACGTGCCGCTTCACAACCCTAAATCCTGCCCCGATCAAGACCAATACTACTCGCAAGCAGCGTGGAAAGCAATATGAATGATTTGATTCAGATCAATGTAGGAAGCAGTGCTGTGTCCGGATTGCTGGGTCGTTTGGCTGCCCAGGGTGCAGATATGTCAGCAGCATTCCGGGAGATTGCCGGGGTAATGGCCGACTCAGTAGAGGAGAATTTTGCTCGTGAGGGTAGGCCACCATGGAATAGGTCAATCCGTGCCGAACGAGAGGGAGGAAAGACGTTGCAGGATAGTGGACGTCTGGCCGCATCCATTAATGCCCGATCATCTTCTGAGTCTGCCGCAGTTGGCACCAACCTTATTTATGCAGCGATTCACCAGTTTGGTGGGCAGGCAGGCAGAAACAAGAGAGTAACCATCCCTCCCAGGCCATTTTTGGCGATACAGGATGAGGAGATGGGAGAGGTTATGGATATTATTAATCGCCACTTGCTAGGAGGAGAGCATGTTTAACAGTAGCGATTTACAGCGCCGTGATTTGCCGGTCATGTTGGACGGGGGACGGTTTTTAACTCTTCGCGTGGCTACGGTCTCTGCAGGATTGGATCAGACGATTTACCAGGGGTATGCCTATCCAGGCAGCAGTGAGGCGGATCCAGTATGGCTGATTCAGCGCACAACCATTGGCAATGATGGGACGGTCAGTACGCTGTTTGCCAACGGAGTTGCGGTATTTGACCAGATTTGGGCGAATCGTACCGCACTGACATACGCTTGAGGTGGCCATGGATAATTTCCGCTACAACCCGCTTACTGGCCAATTCAATTTAACCGGAGATGCTGGTCCTCCTGGAGCGACTGGACCACAGGGACCGCAAGGTCCGACAGGGGACACAGGTGCGACTGGTCCACAGGGGCCACAAGGTTTGCAGGGTCTAAAAGGAGATGCGGGAGATACTGGTCCTGCTGGCGCAACAGGGGCAAGCGGACCACAGGGGCCGCAAGGTGTCACAGGCCCACAAGGTCCGGCAGGTCCAGCAGGCGCAACATCATGGACAGGAATCACAGATAAACCGACAACTGTGTCTGGGTTCGGGTTGACAGATGCCGTCGATACAACGACAACCCAAACCATTTCAGGAGAAAAAACTTTTTCCGGCAAGGCCAAATTCCAAAAAATTGTGGAAAAAATCACTATTTCGGCCGCTGCGGCAGATGCGACCGTGAATTTTGACGCGCTGACACAGCAACTACTTGAGTACACGAGCGCCGCAACAGCAAATTTCATACTGAACATTCGGGGGAACAGTGGAACAACACTTTCTAGCCTGTTGTCGGTTGGTGAGGCATTGACAGTTGTTTTTTTGTGCGCAAACGGGACGTCGGCAAAATATGCGACATCAATCATGATTGACGGTGCAGCAACCAACGTCACTACCAAGTGGCAGGGGGGGAGTGCTCCGACAAGCGGCAACGCCAACGCAATTGACGCCTATACATTGTCGATCCGCAAAACCAGTGAGGTAACTAATCCGCACAGTTTTGCTGTGTTGGCGTCTGTGGCGAAATACGGGTGATGCTATGCGCAAATACATGAAAAATATATTTTTCTGTGTTGCGTTGGCGGTAGGGTTAATCAACAGCGAGGCGTTTGCTGCAAAGCCAGTCATTACGAAAAAAGATCAGGAGAAAATTTCCAATCTGATTTATATGGCGTCGCCTGTTGTCAGCACGCTTGCAGGTTCTTCTGCCAAGGCGTTTGGGTTTGGAAGGCAGAGCGGCTGGTGTTATCAAGTCTTTACTGGGGATGGAAATTTCGTCGTCTCTGGGGTAGCTAAGTATGTCGAGTGTCTCGTTGTTGGTGGCGGAGGTGCGGGTGGCTTTCATGGCGGAGGTGGTGGCGGGGGAGGGTTTGTTATTGGATCTGCACTCTTAACTCCCGGCACCTATGCAGTTGTTGTTGGGGGCGGCGGGGCGCCAACAACCGGTAACGGTGGAAACGGTAGTCCGTCATCATTTTACGGATTCGTAGCAACGGGCGGCGGTGGTGGTGGAGGCAACCTAAGTAACGGTTCTTCTGGTGGTTGTGGTGGCGGCGGCGGATGGGGCACGACAAGCGGCGGATCAGGCAATATGCCAAGCACATCCCCAGCGCAAGGATACAATGGTGGCAATCATGCTGGGACTGGTGGGTCTGGTGGTGGCGGAACTGGAGAAGCAGGAACAAACAGCAAAGGTGGTGACGGTAGATCCGGTTATGAAGAATGGGCAATAGAAACTGGCACTGGACATGGCAACAAATATGGTGGTGGCGGTGGTGGGGTTTGGGGCGGTTTAACCCCAGGAGTGGGTGGAGGCGGAAGAGGTACCGATGGAAGTGTATTTTATGCCGATCCTGGCGTAGCCAATACCGGCGGGGGTGGTGGAGGTGGTCTTGATTGGGGTGGAGTTTGGTTACCAAAAGCAGGCGGGAAAGGCATTGTTGTTATTCGGTGGAGATCATAACCATGGCGCACGTAGCAAGAATTGACGAAAACGGAATCGTGGTTGCAGTGCATTGTATAGATAACAGCAACATTGGAAATCTTGAATTTCCTGATAGTGAACCGTTGGCTATTGCTTTTCTGGAAAGTGTTCACGGACCTGGAAAAATTTGGAAACAGTGCAGCTACAACAATAAGTTCCGTGGTCACTATCCTGCACCTGGTGAAACATACGATCCGGTTCTTGATGTTTTTATACAAAATAAACCAGATGCTTATCCTTCATGGGTTTGCAACAAAACAACTGGGGTGTATGAACCACCGTTCCCTGCTCCAAGCGATGGTAATAAATATCGTTGGGTTGAAGCAGAAAAAAATTGGGCGAAGATTTCTCAGCAGGAGACTTGATGGCGCTCCAGCAGTTGTAGCAGATCAATTTTATTAACATCTATCACAGGGATAAACCAACA
>NZ_RXIU01000224.1 GCF_004217665.1 Candidatus Magnetaquicoccus inordinatus
CCCCCCCTGAAATGCTGAACCGCCTTCGTTGCCCAGGCGAGCGATTCCCAACCAGTGGGAAACATAGAGAGAACGAAGTCCCAGTTTTCATCCGTCAGTGCGATTGGCTTAGTCATAGTGACCGAAGCATAGCACAGAATCTAGCTTACAGTAAATAGGTTAACGCTTATGGGGCAAAGCCCTGCTGGTAATGTGCGGCGTTTCACAAAAGCGAATGCTTAAGCATTCGCGCACACCGCACCGATTGGTGCCCCGAAGGGGCACTCTTTGGGAGGGCGGACGCCCGACATGCACAGTTTCGCTGGTGGCAAGATTTGGGAGGGCGGACGCCCGACATGCACAGTTTCGCTGGTGGCGACAGTGAGGATAATTGGCAAATGCGCTTGCCCTGTGAAAATGGGTGTAGCAAAAGCTCTTTTTAGTGTGCTACGATAGAATAAAGACCATTCCGAGAGAGACACCAAGGAATATTCATGTCCCTACCCATCAAACAGATCGCCTCACACGACGGGCGTTTCAGCAATCACTCCAGTAGCGCTCTGCCGCACCGGGAACAGAGTGCTGATCATGAGTTGGCTGTTGCGCATGAAGATTTTTTTGGCCACTTCTCCTCTCTGCCACAAATGACCGAAGTGCGCAAAAAAAACCAACTGCTGCGCGATGCCAACGATGCCATCTCCCTCACTCAGGTGGCCGATGAGGCCCTGGACGCCACACTGGCCGCCCTGTTTCGCATGCGCTCGTTAAGTCAGCCCGAACACGGCAGTTTGGCACGCCAGTTCAGCGAACGCTTTACTGAGCAGCTCAAACTGACCGAAGATATCTGGAGCATTGCCCAAAAGACCCACTATAACCAACAGGTACTGCTGACCGGCGAGGTACAACGCCAACTCTATCCAGCCGGAGAAAACAGCAATCAACTTTTACCCATCACTATCGACAATGTGGCCCAGATGGCCTTGGATCTGCAGCAGGATTTGGGAAAAGTGGTGCAACAACAGGCACAGGCGGGTGAAATGGCCATCGCCAGCGCTCACTGGCAACGTATCGAACAAGATCTAAGCAAAGTCAACAAATTGCGACAGGAGTTGGATGGCTTGCAAACCCGCTTTATCACCGCCTTGGCCCATTTGCAACAGTTGCGCTCTGAAACCGATGAGCTGGCCTTGCAGCTCTCGGCACCAGAGATTGCTGCCGAAAATGCACAAATCGCCCGCGCTGCCATCGCCGAACAGGGAGATCATGCGGTTCCGATTCAAGCCAATCAGGAAGCGCAACTGACCATGCGCCTGCTGCAATAATCTGCAGCTCCACTCAGACACTACACATGCAAAGGGCGACCGAAAACAGATCCGGTCGCCCCTCAATAGAGTCTAGATTCCAGACAGTCTAGTCGTTGACTACCCGTACAAAGACCAATTTGCTGATAATTTCACGATGTTTCCACAAACGATCGATCTGACTTAAAGTAACGGTCATCCGTTGTCTGGCATCGGTAAGGTTTTGCGCTGCTTTACGAATTTGTTGGTTCAACCAGTTGATGCGCTCTTGCCGATCACTGATTCCCGCTTCCCGTTCGTTCTTGATCTGCAGATAGAGCTGCCGCTCTCCTTCCAGATTGACCAAAGGATCGGTTACCCCAACGGATTGGATCCGACGATAGCGTTCGCTGGCCTCGGCCAACGGTTTACGATAGTTTTTCAAATCTTCGTCAGCAATTTGCAACTGATCCAAGAGATCGGCCATGACCTCCTCGGCCCGACTGCGATCCGCCAGTTGGTTCTCGCGCAGAGAATCCAAATCCTGCAACTGCACATTGAGCGTATCCATCTGTTCGAGCTGTTCGGCCTGCGTCTCTGGATACCAATTGGCCAAACGCGCATGCGCCGGAGCTGCCAGCAAGGAGACAGCACAGAGACTTAGAACCATTATTGCCCTGTTTTTCCATAACTTACGAGTCGATTGCCCCATCTCTTCCTCCTGGTCTATAGACCCCGTTAGCCACCACAACCATTATAGAGTAGCGACTGCACAGTACAAAGTAAACCTCTCCTGAGCTAATAGATCGGCAGATTGTCGGCAAAACATAACCGTTTTCTCCAGCCGCCTTTTTTTTCTTTGCTGCAGCTTTTCCGGTGAACTCTTCACGCAGTTGCGTTAAAATGGAGTGTGGTTTAATGCACTCCCCAGAGATATTGCCCTGGGATATGCTCTCTCAGGAGACAAAGGAGTCTCGCGCATGCCGGTAGAAACTGTCATTGAATTGGTCACCGATGCCGTGCAAGTGGCCCTGCTGATCTCGGCACCCATGCTGCTGACCGCCCTGATTGTCGGTATTCTGATCTCCCTGTTTCAATCGGTCACCCAAATCCAGGAGATGACCCTGACCTTTATCCCAAAAATTCTTGCCACCTTTTTGGCCTTGATCCTGACGTTGCCGTGGATGATCCAAACCTTGATGGACTATTTTAATCGCCTCTTTTTTGCCATTCCAGCGATTTTGCGCTGACCAGATTGGCGGAGTGAAAGATGGATCCGTTGGCCTTAATGGATTTTTTGGGCTTCCGCATCGGGGAGGTGGAACGGATGATGCTGGTGATGATCCGCATCTCAGGACTCTTCCTGACCGCCCCCTTCTTCTCGCGTACCGCCGGACCCAGCCGCAGCAAAGCGATGCTGATCATCTTGTTGACCTTCGTTATCTACCCACTGGTCGGCCCGTGGAACCATGAGGGCGAAGGCAACTTACGCTTTCTCTTCCAAGCCGCACTCACTGAATTGGCTATCGGCGCCATTATTGGCATGATGATCCACTGGATCCTTTTTGCCACCCAGGTGGCTGGCAGCTTGATGGGTTTTCAAATGGGACTCTCCATGGCCATGGTCATGGATCCCACTTCCGGCCTCCAGGAAGGGGTCTTAAGCAATCTGCTCTACCTTACCGGCTTGATGCTGTTTCTCTCCCTGGACGGCCATCATCTGATTCTCGATGGCTTTGTGCGCTCTTTTCATGCCCTGCCCCTCGGCCACGCTTTGCCCGCCGCCAACACCCTGCTTGATGGCGCTCTGCACGCACTGCTGGGCATGTTCCAATTGGCCTTGCTGCTCGCTGCTCCCATCGTCGCCTTTACCAAAATGCTCTATCTGGGCATGGGCTTGATCAATAAAGCCTCCCCACAGATCCAGGTCTTTTTCCTCTCCATGCCGGTGGCGCAAATCGTCGGCCTGATGGTGTTGGGCCTCTACCTGACCTTGGCCGGTGAAGTATTAATGAAAGCGATGAATCAAGCCATTGCTACCACCTTCCTGCTGATGCGCTGACGGAGTCTGCCATGGCCGAAGAGACCGACAAAGATTCCAAAACCGAAGACCCTACCGGCAAAAGGCTCTCCGACGCCCGCGAAAAGGGACAAGTAGTTAACTCCCGCGAGGTCTCTACCGCCTTTGTGTTTCTTGCCGCCACCTTGCTTTTTTTCTTCCAGGGCAAGCAGTTATGGGTGGATATGCAGCAACACATGCGCTTTTTCTTTGGGGGAGCCTTGCAGGAGGATATGACTGCTCCTGGTTTGGTCAAACTGCTGGAAGATACCATTGCTACGGTCTTGATTGAACTGGCCCCTTTTTTTATTGGTTTTCTGCTGCTGGGTATTGGCGCATCGGCCATACAACACGGTTTTTTGCTCTCCTGGGAACCGGTCATCCCCAGTTTTTCCAAAATCAATCCCATCAGCGGTCTGGCACGCATGTTCTCCACCCGTTCGCTGGTGGAGCTGCTGAAATCCACGCTCAAAATTGTCATCATCTCTTACGCGGTCTACTGGGTGTTGGAAGAGGACATCCATAAACTGCTGCAACTGACTGCCGGATCGGTGGAAGGTTTTGTGCACTCTCTTGGCGAAGAGACCATGGCTATCATGCGGGTTGTGACCGGCATCTTTCTGGCCATTGCCCTTTTTGATTATGGTTATCAGCGTTTTCATTATACCGAGGGGTTGCGGATGACCAAACAGGAGATCAAGGATGAGCAGAAGCAGATGGAGGGTGACCCGTTGATCAAAGGACGGATTCGCCAGATCCAACGCGAGTTGGCTCGGCGACGCATGATGGAAGAGGTGCCAAAAGCGGATGTAGTAATCACCAACCCCACCCATTTTGCAACAGCTCTGCTGTACAAGCAGGGCGAGATGCGTGCGCCGGTTGTCACCGCCAAAGGACGTGGGGAGATTGCCGCCCGCATTCGTGCCATTGCTCAAGAAAAAGGGGTTCCCATTGTGGAAAACCCTCCTTTGGCACAAATGCTCTACAAAGAGGTTGAGTTGGGCCATCCCATTCCGCAAGAGCTGTTTAAGGCAGTTGCTGAGGTGTTGGCCTATGTTTACAGTCTGCGCCACCATACTCTGCGCCGTTCTGCTTAAATTGTGCGTTTGACAGAACAATCAGACACTCTGCAAGAAGATCCTCGCCTTCTGCAAAAGCTGGGCAGAGAGGGTCTGCAACTGTTTTTCAGGCTGTTGCCTTGTTTTTGCAGCAGACACAAGCACAACCTGCTTTGGCACAACAGCACTTCAGCCAGAGCAGCAGAGAGTGGATCCTCATAGATATTGCTGTATCCTCTTTTTTCCAGACACAAAACGCCCTGCCCGCTTCTCCCCGCAGCTTGCGCGAGAATCCACAAAGCATACCTGCATCATTACTGGTGGCTCTGCTGCAGAAGAAGAAAGGGTTCAACTTTATTATTGTCCATTATATGGAGGGGAAAATGCCGGAGTGGACAATCATCTATTTTCCCATTTCTGGGGTAGAGACCTGGTTTGGTTTGCCACTCATCGTTGCCTTTATGGTCTCCTTTTTTAGTTCCATGGTGGGCATTTCCGGAGCTTTTCTGCTGCTGCCTTTTCAGATGAGTGTGCTTGGCTTTACCTCTCCTGCGGTCAGCGCCACCAATCTGGTTTTTAATCTGATTGCCATTCCAGGAGGGGTATGGAGCTATATCCGGGAAAAGCGCATGGTCTGGCCGTTGACCGGGATTATTGTTGCCGGAACCCTGCCAGGAGTGCTCTTTGGCTATCATCTGCGCATTGTCTATCTGCCCGATCCTGCAGCATTCAAGCTGTTTGTAGGCTGCGTGCTGCTCTATCTGGGCATTCGCCTGCTCCTTCCCTTGTGGCCAGGAAAAAAGCAGACAACAGCTCAATCCATGCAAACTATTAAAAACACGCCATCCCCCCTTCCCGCAACTCCCGCCAAAACAGTTTTACCCACCTGCCACTCATCTATGCGCGAGATTGCATTTGTCTATAACGACGAGATCATGCGCTTTAACACCCTGCACATGTTTTTGTTGGCACTTGTGGTGGGGGTGATTGGCGGCATGTATGGTATTGGTGGAGGCGCGATTATTGCTCCTTTTTGTGTGGCGGTCTTTCGCCTGCCGATCCATGCCATAGCCGGTGCCGCTTTGGCGGGCACCCTGTTTACTTCGGTAGCAGGGGTGCTGGTCTACAGCCTGTTACCCGCTCCCCCTGGCCTCTCCACCGCACCGGACTGGATGCTGGGTACACTTTTTGGTCTGGGCGGCATAGGCGGCATGTATTTGGGCGCACGCTGCCAGAAGCATATACCACAAAAAATATTACAGTCGCTTCTCGGATCTCTGTTGTGTTTTTTGGCGATTCGTTACATAACTGCATAAAGAGTATTCATTATACCCTACTGGACTTTAGAGTTTCAGCAGGGAGGAGCAGAACGGTAAGCCACGTCCCGCACGGCACCCAGCCTGCGTCTACATTTCAATAATCGAGCATTGGGCTCGCAGAGGCGGTACTCTGGAAACAGGACCCACCCTGA
>NZ_RXIU01000225.1 GCF_004217665.1 Candidatus Magnetaquicoccus inordinatus
GGTGGCACCTGGTAAAGAAGAGGGCAAATCACGCAGAGTGCGCACCGCAAACCAGGCAAAGGCTTGCGCTTCCAGGGTATCTACATCCACTCCCAGGGCAGCGCTATCGACAATTTCACTTTCCGACAATGCCAATTGCAGTCTGCTCGCCAAATGACGGTTTTTGACTCCGCCGCCGCACAAAACCACTTGATGCGGGGCTGGCGCCAACAGTTTGCGGCAGGCCATGGCCACCGAAACCACAGTCAATTCACAAAGAGTGGCAAAACTATCTGCTTGGCTTAATTGCGGAAAAATCTGCAGAAAGCGATGCAGAAAAGGCAGACCAAACAGTTCACGTCCGGTCGATTTGGGAAAGGGGCGATTAAAGAAGGGATCCGACAACAACCATTCCAAAGCCCGGCTATCCACCGTACCACGCGCAGCTTGTGCACCATCCCGATCATGGGTCTCGGCACCATGGCTGGTCAATTCGGCCAGCAGATCGAGAAGAGTATTGGCAGGCCCGGTATCCCCTGCCAACAACGGTTCGAGCGGATCCGCCGGCAGAGCAGTCAGATTGGCAATTCCCCCCAAATTGACCACAGCAACCCGTTTTCCGGGTTGCGCAAACAGCGCCTGATGAAATAATGGTGTCAAAGGAGCCCCCTCCCCTTGTCGAGCCATGTCGGCGGGGCGAAAATTTGCTACAGTAGTGATGCCCGTTGTGGCGGCGATAACGAAGGGGTTGCCGATCTGCAGTGTAAAATGGGGAGGACGATGACGTACCGTCTGTCCATGGCTGCCGATCACCTGTACCTGCTCGGGGGTGAGCCCCCCACGGCGAATCACCTCCAAAGCTGCCTGGGCAAACAGACGACCCAATTCATGGTCGAGACGCCCCATCCGATCCAGCTCCTCGGCAGCCGGTTCATACAGCGATAACACATGCTGACGGATCTCCATCGGATAGGGAATGACGGTATGCGCCAAAACCTGGGGAGGCACCACTCCATCGGTACGCAACAACACCGCATCGATGGCATCCGCGGAGGTGCCCGACATCAGGCCAACCGCATGCACTGGATATTCGGTAGGTAAATTCATCGCTTTAACACACGCTCCACAGTGAGAAAACCAACATGTCACAGCAACAAACCCAGCGCGTCGCCGAACAGATGCGCCTTATTCGCCGGGGAGTGGCGCAACTGATTTCAGAGGCTGAGTTGGAAGAAAAACTTACCCGCTCCCTCGCAACAGGTGTGCCATTACGTATCAAGGCCGGTTTTGATCCCACTGCTGCCGATCTGCATTTGGGACACACCGTTTTATTGCACAAGATGCGGCAATTCCAAGAGCTTGGCCACGAGGTGATTTTTTTGATCGGTGATTTTACCGGTCGGATTGGTGACCCCACCGGCAAGAATGCCACCCGCAAACCATTGACACCTGAAGAGGTTACGGCCAATGCGCAAACCTATCAGAAGCAGGTATTTCACATACTCGACCGGGAAAAAACCCGCGTGGTCTTCAACAGCTCCTGGATGGATAAACTCTCGGCGGTGGAGATGATTCAACTGGCAGCACGCTATACGGTGGCCCGCATGTTGGAACGGGAGGATTTTGCCAACCGCTACCGTCAAGGGCAACCCATTGCCATTCATGAATTTCTCTACCCCCTGGTACAAGGCTATGATTCGGTGGTGCTACAGGCCGATCTGGAGTTGGGTGGCACCGATCAAACCTTCAATCTGTTGGTGGGACGAGAGTTGCAAAAAGATTCTGGACAAGCACCACAATGTATTTTGACCATGCCCATCCTGGAGGGGTTGGATGGCGTACAAAAAATGTCCAAATCGCTGGGCAATTTTATTGCCATTCAGGATTCGCCCGATGAGATGTTTGGCAAAATGATGTCGCTTTCCGACCCCTTGATGTGGCGCTATTATGAACTGTTGTCCACGTTGGACATGGAACAGATTGAAGAGCGCCGCCAGCAGGTGGAGGCTGGCCGCTTTCATCCGATGGAGGCAAAAAAATTGTTGGCTGCCGAGTTGACACAGCGCTTTCACGGCCAAGATGCTGCCAGCCAGGCCAGAGAGCGTTTTGAAGCAATTTTTGGCCACAAAGAGCTGCCAAGCGAAGTCGAGACCATCACCCTGGCCAGTGAAGGGGGCTCTCTGGGGCTGGCATCTGCCTTGACCCAATGCGGTTTGCTCGCTTCCAATAGCGAAGCCTTTCGCTTGATCCGCCAGCAGGCGGTAGCGGTCGATGGCCAACGCATCAGTGATGATCGTCTGCGACTGCAGGCAGGCGGAAGCTATCTGCTGCAGGTGGGTAAACGCCGTTTTGCGCGATTAGTGCTGACATGAAACAGCTTCTTGTAGTATTATCGATACTCTGTTTGTGGGGAGTGAGTGCGCTGGCAGCAACAGAACGCACTTGGCGCCTGGGTGCAGCCGATGGCGAACATCTGGATTATCGTCTGCGCTGGTTGGGCGTAACGGCAGCCGATGCCACTCTGCAGTTGCAACGCAAAAATGGTAGCGACTATGCGGCCAAAGCCACCTTGTCCACCATTGCCGGGGCCCGTCTGCTGAAAACAATCGATGAAACCCTGACTGCCGATGGACAAGAGCGTGACGGTCACTTTGCCGCGCACCACTTTGTCAAAGATCAACTGCGGGGTGATCAGCGCAAATGGACCTCATTTTTGTTTGATCGGGAGATGCACCAGGTATTCCGCCGTCATCGTCCTCAGGAAGACAAGGCAGAAGAGCGTCTCATCATTCCCGTGGAGAGCGCACTGGTTACTGATCCATTGAGCGCTCTGTATGCACTGCGCGCCTGGCCAGAATTGATGTCGGGACAGAGACTGCAGCGGACCATTGTTGATGGCGAAAAAAGCTTTTGTCTGAACATCTCTATCGGTGGCAGTCAGCAGTGGCAGAGTGCAATCGGCTCCTTCCGGGCCTTTTCCATACAGATTGCTGTGGAAAATTCGGAGCTGTTCCGGCAGCGCGGTCCGATTCAGATGTTGGTGACCGATGATGCCCGGCGCATCCCCCTGCAGATTGAGGCCCAACTCTCTATCGGTGCGGTAGTGGCCGAATTGGTGGGCTTTAGCGACGGCAGAGGGGAGAGCCGACGTTCGGCTGAGTAGAATAGCATATTGGACCTCTTACCAGATCACCCTTCAGCAATAAGGAAACGCGCTTTGCCAGCCACTGCCCAGAAGGCGATTGCCGTCATCATCCCTGCCCGCTATGCCTCCAGTCGTCTTCCTGGCAAGCCGTTGCTGGATCTGGCTGGCAAGCCGATGATCCAACATGTTTACGAACGGGCCATGCAGGCACAGGTAGCGCATGTGGTTGTGGCAACCGATGATGAACGCATAGTCTCTGCGGTACAGGCTTTTGGCGGTCAGGTGGTCATGACCTCGCCCAGCCATCCATCGGGTACCGATCGGGTTGCCGAAGCAGCCCGCTCGCTGCAGGCCGATATTATCGTCAATGTACAAGGCGATGAACCGTTGCTGGATCCACAGGTGATCAATCAAGTGGCGGCGCCACTGGTTGCGGATGCCACTCTGGTGATGGCCACCGCTGCCCATCCGCTCCATGAACAGGCGACAGCACGGGATCCCAATGTGGTCAAGGTGGTCTGCAACCGCCAGGGTAATGCACTCTATTTTTCCCGTGCACCCATTCCCTATGACCGGGATCCTGCTCCAAAAACAGCGCCTCTGCTACGTCATCTGGGTCTATATGCCTACCGTGCCGATTTTTTGCAAAAACTGGCCACTCTCCCGCCAACCCCCCTGGAACAACGAGAACGGTTGGAGCAGTTGCGGGTTTTGGAAGAGGGGTATCTGATTCGTGTCGTCATAACCGAACAGGCAGCCATTGGGGTTGACACCCCGGCGGATGCCGAACAGGTGCGCCGCTTACTGGCCCGCTAATACCATGAAAATATTTGCACCATCCTGGTTATCCTCTGTGCTCTCTTTCTGGCTGGGCGGCCTCCTGCTGTTGCTGGCAGGCGGATGCAGTACAACCCCCTCCTCGGAGGGGCGTCCCATCTCCCAGGTCAATATCAACGATGCCTGCGATATTTTTCGCAATCGCGGCTCCTGGTATCAGGTGATGCACAAATCCTATCAAAAATGGGGTACACCGGTGCATGTGCAACTGGCGATTATCCATCAGGAGTCCAAATTTCGCTCCGATGCGCGCCCCATCAGCAAAGGCAGTTGGATGGGTCTGTTTCCGGGGCAGCGACTCTCTTCCGCCTTTGGCTATGCGCAGGCCCTCGACGGCACCTGGGCCCATTATCAAAGACAGACCGGCAACCATAGTGCCAACCGGGAAGATTTTCGCGATGCGGTCGATTTTATCGGCTGGTATAACCATATCAGCCATAAAAAATTGGCCATCTCTACCTGGGATGCCTACAATCTCTATTTGGCCTATCATGAAGGACATGGGGGCTATGCTGCCAAAAGTTTCCAGAAAAAATCCTGGCTGATCAAAGTGGCAGAAAAGGTGGAACGCAATGCTGCCAAATATAAAACACAACTGGGGCAGTGTTCCGGCTCCTTCTCCACGAAAGAGGAGAAGGAAAGCAACTGGTTTGTATGGCCATTTTAAGAATAACCAGGAAACTGTGTGCATGCCATCGAACAGATAGGCAGGGCAATCGCATTTAAAAATCAGAAAACTATTATGGAGGTCCAGGAGGAGATTATCTCCTCCTGGTGGGTGCAGGGCAAAGCCCTGCTGGTAATGTGCGGCGTTTCACAGAAGCGAATGCGTAGCATTCGCGCACGCCGCACAGATTTGTGCCCCGAAGGGGCACTCTTTGGGAGGGCGGACGCCCGACATGCACAGTTTCGCTGTGGCAACAGTGAGAAAATTGGCAAATGCGATTGCCCTGAACTGATAGGGCCTGTATCAATAATGATCCGGCGACCGTGTCCAAACTATTTTCCGAAAAGAGCGCCTCATGAAACAACTGCTTGAGTTATGGCCAGTCTTGCTGTTTTTTTTGACCTATCAATGGAGCGATATCTATAGCGCAACTGCGGTATTAATGGCGGCGGTCACTGTGCACTCTGCTGTGCTGTGGTGGCACAAGCGACAACTCACCCCCATGCAGTGGATGACCTTGCTTTTGGTGCTTGTGTTTGGTGGTGCCACGCTGTTGCTGCAGGATCCTCGTTTTATTCAATGGAAACCCACGCTGCTGAACTGGTTGATGGCTGCAGCCTTTGCCGGCAGCCATTTTGTCGGCGAAAAACCGTTGATTCGTCACCTGCTCGACAGCCAAATCAGCCTGCCACAACCGCTGTGGCGCCGACTCAGTCTGGCCTGGATCCTCTTTTTTCTCTTTTCCGGTCTCTTGAACCTGTTTGTGGCCTATAATTTTGATGAGGCAACCTGGGTCTCCTTCAAACTGTTTGGTTTGCTCGGACTAACCCTGTTGTTTGTGGTTTTACAAAGCATCTGGCTGGCTCGCCATCTGCCAGATGAGACAACAGCAGCGGATCCCCAAAAGCAGCCACCAGCAGAGGCATAAAATGCAACTCATAGTCACTATTCAGGTTCGTGCTGGCTCGCCAGCTCTACCCGGTTTGCGATGACTCGCCAGCTCTACCCGGTTTGCGATGACTCGCCAGCTCTACCCGGTTTGCGATGACTCGCCAGCTCTACCCGGTTTGCGATGACTCGCCAGCTCTACCCGGTTTGCGATGACTCGCCAGCTCTACCCCCATG
>NZ_RXIU01000226.1 GCF_004217665.1 Candidatus Magnetaquicoccus inordinatus
ATCGTCAGCATCCCGTTTGAATTGAAGCGGCGCGGTGGTCGAAAGAGCATTATCATGCCGGATGGCGTTGATCTGCCGTCGGTGCCGGCCAGGGATGAGACGCTGGCAAAGCTGGTGGCAAAAGCGCATCTCTGGCTTCGTCAGTTGGAGAGTGGTAAAGTGGCCACCATCTCTGAACTGGCCGAGCGAGAGAATTTGGACAACTCCTACGTCGCCAAGGTGATGCGGTTGACGCTGCTGGCTCCAGATATCGTGGAGATGATACTGGATGGGAAGCAGCCGGAGGCGATGACTTGGCGGGGGTTGGCGAGAGGGTTTCCGGTGGAGTGGGTGGAGCAGCGTCGGTTGTGGGGGATAGGGTGATGGTGGTTGGTGCGGCTGCCGACATCCGTATCGGCAGCGCACCTTGTCCATGAGAACCCAGATGGGAGTAGGTCCACCATGGACAATCTGGCAACGCTACGTGATGTTGAACAAACGATGGAAATTTGCTTCCTCCAGCACCCGGCGGATACCGGGATGGACACGCGTAAGTTCAACTCGATCTCCGTCTGTACCCGCCTCTTCTCGCAACATAATCAGCATACCAAGCGCAGACGAGTCGATGAAATCTGTTCTTGACAGATCCACTACGAACCGGATGTTCCCACCCCTCTCCAGCAAGTCCCTTCTGTAGGCATCCCGGAAGCGAGCATGCAAACCAAAACAGAATTTTCCCACAACACGGATGATGGTTTTCTGCTCTGAGCGTTCAACTGAAATCTCTCCCAACCTCCTGGTTTCCTTCATCTATAACACCGTGGTGGACTATCACTCCACACATCTCATGCGTTACTTCATGATCTTTCGCGACAAAACATCCGCCCGTTCCAGACATAAGACGCGGGAGAAGGACCACTGTTGCCACACTGAGCAAGGTAAATTTTTATAGATGCTGCATTCGGTGCATTATGCACAATTGTGAGTTTGTGCTGCAACAGCAATTGTGCGAGCATCGCGCGAATTTTTGGTTGGGGCTATCTGGGTGATGGCGCAAGAGCGTGTAAAAATTTTGTGAATATTCACAAAAAATAAATATTTGAATTATTTCTAAAGATCGCTTCGTTTTCTTGCCTCTCTTTTTTTGATGAAATGCTGCCAAAACCATACGAAGTCCCATCTCCATTCCTTTCTGATGATCGATCTCTCCGCGCTTGACGCCCTCAAGCAATTGATCAAAAGAGGCCGGGTTGCCGAGGTGGATTGAATCAGAAAACCTCGACGGATTGTCCTGCTTGCTGCATTCTTTGTGTGCCATGTGAGTCGCTCCGATCCAGTTTTCAGCCTTTCTTGTCCACCTGTTCTTTGTTTTCTTCTATCCACTTGAGCACTTCCGTCCGGGAATAAGCCAAGGCGGTGCTGCCCTCAATAGTAACCACCGGCGGTCCCTTCTTGGCCTGACGCCAGTTGTGCAAAGTGCTGAAGTGGCAGCCGATCATGGCCGCAGCGATCGTGGAAGAGATAAGGTCATTCATGTCTGTCATCCTGTGCGTCGAGGTTTTGGGGTTGCGTTCGATTTGACATCTTGTTGGATAAAAAGATGACACGAACTCGAAACAACGTCAATCAGAAATTTTCTACTTGTCGAAATTTTTGATTCGTTTTTATTTTGTCGTTTTTAATCAATTAGATGAACGCCAACACCTCCGAGATTCAACGCGCATTATCGAACGTGGTAACGATTTTTTGTGGGATCACATTTTTGCGGTTGCTTTCACGTTGCAAAATATGGCAACATATTATCGCATCATAGATGTCGCAGATTCGGGAAAGATTGAAGCTTCTGCGCACAAAAACAAGCAATAACAATATATTGGCATGGGTAACAAAACATGAGCGTTTCAATAGCTGACAGACTTCAAACCCTCGCTGGCAACATGACAGGCGTGATCCTGGCCTCCTTCTGCAATGTCTCCGTCGGTTCCATCAGTAAATACATGAAGGGAGGAACGCCTGATGTTGAGAACGCGATCAAAATCGCTCGCGCTTTCAATGTTACCCTGGACTGGCTGCTGACCGGGAATGGACCAAAAACGTGGAATAAATCTCACCTGCAACCCAAACCGACACCACAACCTCAACCAGAGCCGCAACAACCAGCACCCTGCTCTCACGAGAGCCTCCTTGAAGATTATGTCTTCATCCCTGGATACAGCATGGTCACCGCTACAGCCGGTGGTGGTGCCATAAACGATTCTGAGGTGGCTGACGAACAGTACGCCTTCCGACGGGAATGGGCCGTCTCCGACGCCGGTATCGATCCAGATCGCTCCGCCATCATCCGGGTCGATGGCGATTCCATGGAACCTACCCTCTCCCGGGGCGACGTCATTCTGATCGATTGTCGAGATACCAGCTTCTCTCGCGATGCAATCTATGTCTTCCAGTGGGATGACGGCCTGTTCGTGAAAAGGATTCAGAGAGCAACCAATAGCTGCTTCGACGTGATCTCAGACAACCCCGTCTACGACAAAAAAACAATCCATCCTGCAGAGCTTGATAATTTCAGGGTCGTCGGGCGCGTAATGTGGGTCGGGCGCAGAATGTGATGGGATTTGGGAAACTGGAGGGGATCCGATGGATGACGTCATATCGCCAAAACTGATCGATGTGCGCAAAGCCGCCAACCTGACTCAAGAACAGGTCGCTGAACGTATGGGTGTCCAAAAGCATACGATATCGAAACTTGAAAACAACAAACACTCACCCAGCATCGCAACCTTGAAACGGTATGCAGAGGCTCTCGGCTGCAAACTGAAAATCCAGATGGTGAAAAAGTCCAACCCATGAACAATCATCCTCGGCTGGTAGTGGCTATTTCATCCCGCGCACTGTTCGACCTGGACGCCAGTCACGAGATCTTCATGCGTGATGGCCTGGACGTCTATCGCAAGCACCAAATCGATCACGAAACCGAACCACTACCTCCCGGCGTAGCCTTTCCCGTCGTCCGCAAACTGCTCGCCTTGAACAACAACCCTTTGGGCACTCGATTGGTAGACGTGGTCCTGCTCTCCCGCAATAACGCCGATACCGGTTTGCGCGTCCTGCGTTCAGCTCAACACCAGGGACTGGATATCGAGCGGGCCGTGTTCACCGGTGGGGCTCCCGTCCATCCCTACGCCGCCGCCCTGGGAGCCACCCTGTTCCTCTCAGCCGAACACCAGGACGTGGTGGAAGCCCTGGACGCCAAAATCCCTTCCGCCTTGCTGCTCACCTCAGCTACACCAGACACCACCTCGGACCAACTGCGCATTGCCTTCGACGGCGATGCCGTGCTTTTCTCCGATGAGTCGGAGCGCATCTACCAGCTGGAAGGTCTGGATGCCTTCAATCGCCACGAAAAGGATGCTGCTGATATTCCACTGCCCGGTGGACCATTCCGCCCGTTCCTGGCCGCACTACACAACATCCAATCGCTCTTCCCTCCCGAGCCATCACCCATCCGAACCGCTCTCGTCACCGCCAGAGGCTCACCTGCCCACGAACGAGTGGTGCGCACATTGCGCTCCTGGAATATTCGCATCGATGAAGCCTTCTTCCTGGCCGGACTGCCAAAAGGTGAATTCCTGCGACAATTCAAAGCCGACATCTTCTTCGATGATCAACCAAAAAATTGTGAATCCGCCCGGAAACATGTTGCCACCGGCCAAGTGCCCTACGAGACCACGAACAAATGATGGATACATCCTCACCGCTCAAATGGATCGGAACCACCACGGGTGTCGTTGGGGCACTGCTGGTCGCCATGAACATTCCCCAGTCAGGCTATGGTTTCCTGCTTTTTCTGGTCTCCTCAATCTCCTGGTTTATCGCCGCTTATCGTATGCGCGAAATCAGTCTGATGATCCTCCAGGCCGTGTTCACCGTGATCAATCTCGTCGGCGTCTGGCGGTGGCTCTTTGCAAATTGATATTCAGCATCCCACCATATCCCGTAACATCCCGGAAAGACATTTTTGATCCCGAAACATCCCGCACCAAACAATCGCTCTTTCATTTTCACTTAATCAAATACTATCATCGCTCTCAGATTTAGTCGAAACCGAGTCCAATAGAGAGCAAATCAGATGGCCACTACCCCCCACCCCTCCCACATGACCCCCGACCAGCGCCTCACCGAAGCTGGCCAAATCCTCGCCACCGGCCTCCGACGACTCAAAGAAAAGCAAAAACAGGAGAAATTCCTACTGGATAACTCGCCCAACCAATGGCTCCATGGTCGAAAAACAACCCGCCAAGGAGAAAAACAGTGAATATCGATGTGTTGAAACAGGTGGCGATGTTGCCGGCCATGTCGTCGGAGGAGTTGAAGGCGATGTGGAAAAATCTGTGCAAATCTGAGCCACCGCCCTACAACCGCTCATTCCTGGTAAAACGGCTGGCCTATCGGCTCCAGGAACTGGCGCATGGTGGCCTGTCGGAGGTGACGGAGAAGAGGATGATGCGCCTGGCGGTAGACGATCCGCCGCAAGAAAAACGCAAGTTGCTGGGTGACAAGTTTTTCCCTGGCATGCGCTTGGTGCGGGAGTGGAAGGGTGTCGAGCATTGCTGCGTCGCCTTGGCCGATGGCGGGTTTGAATATCTTGGCCGACGCTTCGGCAGTTTGTCTGCCGTGGCCAACGCCATTACGGGTACGAAATGGAACGGGAAGGTATTTTTTGGCGTCGCTCGCTCTGGAGAGAAACAATGACAAAACGCACTGTTGCACCTACAATTCGCTGCGCCATTTACTGCCGGAAGTCCACCGAAGAGGGGTTGGAGATGGACTTCAATTCACTGGATGCCCAGCGGGAGGCCTGCGAGTCCTACATCGCCAGCCAAAAGGCAGAAGGCTGGTTCCTGGTAGCCGATCGGTACGACGATGGCGGCTTCTCCGGCGGCACCCTGGAACGGCCTGCGCTGAAACGGTTGCTGGCCGACATAGAAGCTGGCAAAGTCAACCAGATCGTCGTCTACAAAATTGACAGGCTCACCCGCTCCCTGATGGACTTCGCCAAGCTGGTAGAGGTGTTCGACAAGCACGGTGTCACCTTCTCCAGCGTCACCCAGCAATTTTCCACCACCACCTCCATGGGACGGCTCACCCTCAACATGCTGCTCTCCTTCGCGCAATTCGAGCGGGAAATCTCCGCCGAAAGGATCCGCGACAAGTTCGCCGCCTCCAAACGGAAAGGCATGTGGATGGGTGGCCACCCTCCTCTCGGCTACGACGTGGCGGATCGCAAACTGGTGATCAACCGACCTGAAGCCGAAACAGTGCGCACCCTCTTCCGCCGGTTCATCGAAACCAGCTCCGTCATCCAGATCATCAACGAACTGACTGGGACAGGTGCCGTTGGCAAAAACGGCCTTCCGCTCGACAGAGGTGCCATCTACCGCATCCTTGGCCATCACGTCTACGTCGGTGAAGTGGCCTACCAGGGTGAAATCTATCCCGGCGAGCATCAGGCCATCATTGATCGTGAAACCTGGGACGCCGTCCGTACCACCCTCGCCAACCACACCCCAGAACGGATGCGCATCAAGCGGGTGCAGTCGCCCACCCTGCTCAAAGGCATCATTCGCTGCCAACACTGCAACCGAGCCATGAAGCCGACGTACACCAACAAAGGTGGCCGGGAGTACCGCTACTACACCTGCCAAGCGGTGGCAAAAGGTGGTGCTGACACACCCTGCA
>NZ_RXIU01000227.1 GCF_004217665.1 Candidatus Magnetaquicoccus inordinatus
AACCAGGCAAAACTCTCCTTCCGCCAAGTCTGGATCATCAACCTGCTGCTCGGTGCCCTCTATGGCGCTCTGGTCACTCCGGTCTGGCTCTATAACGTCCGTTTTGGCCAACTGCTCAGCGGTTTGTCACACTGCCCTCCCGATGCGGTACACTCTCTGTTGGATGGGGCTACCTATACCCTGCTGGCGCAACTGCCTGCCCTGCTGCTGCACCTCGGTTTCAGCGAATGGAGCCTGAATGTTCTCTTCTCCGCTCTTTTCTCCGCGCTCGCCTTTACCGCCACCGCTCTGGCCACCTTGGCCATCACCCCCATGCCGCGCCTGGCTCTTCTGACCCCTCTGCTGCTGCTGCAACTGCGCCTGCTGCCAGACCATTTCTATCCCATCACCTTTCCCATCGATCTCTCCATCTTCGGCATCGTGGCCATGTTTTATGCCCTGCTGACCCTGGCCTGTGCCGTGCATGGTCGGTTGCGCAGCGCCGCTTTTCTCTTGGGCTTGGCCCCAGCCATTCATCCGACCTGGGCCATCGCCTGCTGGTCGCTGCTGGCCCTCTATTGGTTTGGCCATAAACCCTCCTGGCGCGGCCAACCTCTGTGGCTGTTTTTGTTGGCGCTGACCCTCTTTTTGCTCTCCTTCGCTGCCCATCTGCTGTGGAACAAACCGCCACAACTGCTCATGGATCCCGCTTTGGCCCAAGAGTTGAGCTCTCAGTGGCTGCAAACCTTGCCACACGGCCATCACCAGCAAATGCTCTTCACCTCGCCTACCCCCATTCGTGATCTGCTCTATTTTTTTCTTCCCGATCTCACCTTTCTTCTCCTTGCCACTCAGGCTCTGCGCAGCCAAAGCTTTGCCTTGCCGGAACCAGGCAGAGCGCTGCTCAAAGTGCTGATTCTCTTCACCCTGCTGGTTATCGCCTGGCGCCTGTTCCATGAACTGCTGCTCGCCTATCTGCCCGCACAGCTTCACCTCCTGCTGGCCAATCGCTGGCTCAATCTGACCACCCTGTTCAATCCCATCCTGCTGCTGCTTCTGCTGCTGCAGGCCGGAAAACAGCCGGAAAACAGGCTGGCCCGCTTTGCCCTCTCTTTTCTGGCGCTGCTGTTTATCGCTTCCGCTTTGCTGCGTCGTCATCTGCCCATCACCCCCTGCTTTGATTGCAACCTTCTGCCCAAATCTGCCCTGGGCAGCGCACTGCTGGAGCTGTTGCTCTTTTTGTTCTTGCTCATCAGTCTGCTCAGCAGCTTCAAGCATCATCTGCCTCTCGGAAACAATCGCCTCTTTCCCGCCGCAAACTGGGCCCTGCCACACCCCCCGCAAACAGTGGTGCTGCTCATTATCCTGGCTTTTGTCGGCAAGACTCTGCTGGAGTGGTCACCACAATCGGCCTTTGCGGAAAGCTACTACCATCAACAGCAGCGCCATCTGCCGCGCAGTTGCCAGCAGCAGTGGCCCAGCTTTCAGAGCGCCCTGGCCAGTGATCCTCAGGGGTTGATCATCGAGACCGGAGTTTATAACCGCTCTAAAATCAACAAAACTCTTTTGTATAGTCTGCGTCGTTGTCTGCACAACTTTCCGGCTGGCGGGCATGGATATAATCCCTCGTCACTGTTGCAGGCCAGGCGTTTTAATCAGCAACTGCTCTGTGCCGATGACAAGGGGGGGGATAATGGGCGTGCAGAGAGCGCTGCCTGCTGGCAACAACGCTCCAGTGCCGAGTGGGCCGCCATCGCCCGTCAGTGGCAGAGCAGCCATCTGCTGGCAGAAACGGCCTGGAATCTGCCCTTGCCTGAGCTCGCCCAGTGGTGTGGAATGAGTCTCTATCTTTTGCCTCGCTAAGCGGATGCTTTTTTACGAGGAGAAGGAAAAAAAGTGGCGAAAAAAGCTCTGCGCCTGTTGGTAGCTCTCTGGTGTGCCAAAATCGATAAAGGGGGCAGCAAAAGAGAAACCATGCAGCGCAAAGGGTAGCGGCTGCATAAATATATCCCTCTCCAAAGAGAGGGCGGCACTCTGTTCGATATGCTGCAACATCGGTGGTGCAAACAGATAACAGCCACCATTGATCAGACCGGCTTGGCTGTCGTCTGGATCCTTTTCGCAAAAGCGTACAATACGCTCTTCCTGGTCCACTTCGAGGCGACCAAAACGGCGACAGTCAGCCAGCGGAATGGACAACAAAGAGGCAACAGCCGCACGCTGCTGATGTTTTAGGATAAATTGCCGCAGATCGACGGCAGCGATGCTGTCGCCATTCAACACCAACAGCGTCTGTTCTGGGGCGATATCCCCCTGTTGCAGAGCATAACGCAGCGCTCCCGCTGTACCCAGGGGGCTGTTTTCTACCCGCCAACTGCAGTGCAGAGGCTGTTGCTGCTCCTGCAAACGGGCGATGATCGGCTCTGCCAGATGTCCCAGCCCAAAATGGACACGCTGAAAACCCATACTGGCCAGCCAACGCAGGAGATAATCCAGAAAGGGCCGACCGGCCAAAGGGGCCAACAGTTTGGGTGTCTGCTCGCCCAACAGCGCACGGATGCGGGTGCCTTGACCACCGGCCAAGACATAGACAGCAATGGCAGCAGCAGGGGAGGAGGGTGCGGAGGCCATTCAGCGCAGATCCTGCAGACGGGGAGTGCGAAAGTCACGAATCTCTTTGTGGGCGAGACCGAGGCTGTTTTTGACGATAAAGCGGGGACGATTTTTGACCGCTTTGAAGATTTTGCCCACATAAAGACCCAAAATGCCCACCGTAAAGAGATTCATTCCTCCCAGCAGCAGTTGTGCCACCATGATGGCGGTCCAGCCCGGCAGGTTCCAGCCAATCGCTTTGGTGACCAGGATGACAGCAATATAACTGATGGAAAACAGTGAGATCAGCAAGCCGACAATCAGGGAAAAATAGAGCGGGGCCATGGAAAAGGAGAGGATGCCGTTGATAAAGGTCTGGGTGGGCATCAAACTGCGCAGCAGCGGAAAATGTCCTTTGCCTGCATAACGCGGTTCGCGCACATAATAGACATAACGCTGCTCAAAGCCGATCCAGTGGATCAAACCACGCATATAGGGATCCACTTCGTTCAACACGATCAACTGCTCGACGACATGGCGACGCAACAGCTTGAAATCGCCTGTATTTTCCGGCAATTCGACGCTGGAAAGGGCGTTGATGGCCCGATAGGCCAAGCGGGTGACCCACATTTTGCTGGCCGATTCGCCCAGTCGTTCACTGCGTCTGGTATGCACAATATCGGCGCCCGCCCGCCACTCCACCAACATTTTGCTGATCAGCTCCGGTGGATCCTGCAGATCACAATCCAGATAGATCACCGCATCGCCAGAAGAGGCGATCATGCCGGCCAACATGCACTCGTAGACCCCAAAGCGTCGCGACATGTTGACCACCTTGATCCGGGGATCCTGTTGATGCTCCTGTTCCAGAATGGCCAGGGAGCGATCGGTGGAGTCATCGTTGACAAATATAATCTCAAACTCCTCTGGTTCGGCCTGCAAAACCGTGCGCAGCCGGGTGATCAAGGCAACGATATTCTCCTCTTCGTTGCGAAAGGAGAGAATGATGGAGATAAGGGCAGGAGAGCTGTTCATGCTACGCCTTCGCAAAAGCGGTGGGAAAGAGAGGTCAAAAGCTGGCGCAGATCGTTCATGCCCATTCCTTGTGCGGCGTGCAGTTGCTCCCGTGGGGCAGAGGTAAACTGATGCTGCAGGGCAAAACCCAGATGGCGGCAGGAGCCGTTATGGCCATAGCGGTTGCGGATCCCCTCCAGCAAGGTGTCCAGGCCACCGCGTTCCAGATAGCCCTCTTGCAGGGTAATCCACTGCGAGTAGGGGGCCAAGGTGGCCGCCAGAGCCTCCTCCTGCAACGGGGTGCTCAACTGAAACAGATCGAGCAGCGCCACATCCTGAAACGCTGTTTCCTGGAGCAGGGTTGCCGCTTTTTGGCTCATGAAGCCGGTGCTGATGAGGGCGATATGGCGACCGGGGCGCAGCAGTTGAAAGCCCAGCGACCAGTCTGGCGGGGCGGGACGGGAGAGGGGCAGGTGGGCTTTGCTGTCCAGGCGTACATATTTGGCACCGCTCTGCTGGCGGGCATAGGCGGGCCAGGCGGCGGCCATCTGCCAGTCGGAGAGCGAAAACAGGCTGATATGGGGCAGGGTGCGCAACACAGCCAGATCTTCCAGCGCATGGTGCGAGGGGCCAGACATGTCATAACTGACTCCGCCACCGACGGCCAGCATGTGCACATTCAGATCAACAAAGGTGCCAGCGATGGAGAGATTGTTGCGAATCTGTTCAAAGGCGCGCAAATAAAAGGCTGCAATGGCCAAGGTGTAGACGGTACACCCCTCCATGGCCAAGCCGCTGGCCACAGCGATCAAATTTTGTTCGGCGATACCCACATTGATAAAACGGCTGGGAAAGCTGTGGCGAATATGATCCAGAGCGGGTGCCCCCATGTCTGCCGACAGAATAAACAGGGAGGGATCCTCTTGCATCTGTGGCAGCAGTTGTTCAAGCAGGCTGTCACGCATGGTTTTGCTGTTGTTCATGGCAGCTCCTCTTGTGCCAAGGCGGCAATGGCGGCATCCACCTGTTCCGGGGTCAAGGAGAGGACATGACAGAGCTCCTGATTTTCCAAAGAGGCTACTCCCTTGCCCTTGACGGTATGCAGCAGCAATGCTTGTGGCGCCTGTTGGGGACGCCGCCAGATTTTTGCCAAACAGTCATGGATGGCCAGCGGATCATGGCCATCGCAGCTTTGACACTGCCAGCCAAAGACGCTCAATTTTTCTGCCAGTGGCTGCAGGTGCAAAATATCCTCCTGGAAGCCGAGCATGGAGAGGCGGTTCATATCCACCACCAGCAACAGATTGCCTAAACGGTGGAATGCCGCCAACATGACCGCTTCCCAGATTGAGCCTTCATTCATCTCGCCATCACCGCAGAGCACAGTGATCTGGGCAGGATTTTGTTGATGACGCAGCGCCAAGGCCATGCCCGTGGCTACCCCCAGGCCATGGCCCAAGGCGCCGTTGGTGGTTTCGATTCCGGGAATCGCTGCATCGGGAATAACCCCTAACAGGGAGTGGGGCGTGGCAATCGTTTCCAGCTCCGCAGCCGCAAAATAGCCGCGCTCAGCCAGGATGGGATAGATGGCCAGGCTGCCATGCCCCTTGCTGAGAATCAGGCGATCCCGCTCTGGCCAACGGGGTTGCAGAGGATCGTGTTGCAGCCAGCCGCCATAGTACAGGGTAAGCAAAAATTCCACTGGCGACAAAGAGGAGGCAATGCGGATGCCTGGTGCACGTTTGTGCAGCAGCAGGGTCTGTTCGCGCAGCCAACGGCTCCGCTGGCGCAGTTGCAGAGAGAGATGCGGATCCATTCACTTCCTTTCCCTGAAGGGCTGGCCCGGAGTGGCGTAGGGAAAAAACCAAGGCGCTACTGCGTTTGCCGGGGCTTCTGGCCTGGGCAATCGCATTTGCCAATTTCCTCGCTGTTGCCACAAGCGAAACTGTGCATGTCGGGCATCCGCCCTCCCAAAGAGTGCCCCTTCGGGGCACAAATCTGTGCGGCGTGCGCGAATGCTTGCGCATTCGCTTTTGTGAAACGCCGCACATTACCAGCAGGGCTTTGCCCTGCACCCACCAGGAGGAGATAATCTCCTCCTGGACCTCCA
>NZ_RXIU01000228.1 GCF_004217665.1 Candidatus Magnetaquicoccus inordinatus
ACGGTTCTCACCGACTATCGCTCGGGCTTTGTTTATAACGAGAGCCTCTATCCGCTGATTGGGTTTTCTCTGGGACTTGCGCTGATCGAAGGTGAAATGGTGCTTCGGTTGCTTCGGGCGACATTTTGGTTAATGTTGGTGATGGGGGTCGCGTTCGGGCTTCAAAAAGTGTTGAAAAAGCAGACCATGGGAGAGGGGGACTATTTCGTGATCTTTGCGTTTTCGCTGGTAGCGCGTTTTCAGGAAATGATGCAGGTGATTTTCTTGTCTTCCCTCATTGGCTTGGTGGTGGCGTGGCGGTTTAAGAAAGTGAGCCTTCCGTTTGTGCCTCTTCTGGGTGTTGCGTTTTGCCTGGTGTTTGTGTTTCGTTTCTTCAAATGAGGACGAGGCGATCGGCTTTTTCTCTCGTTGAATACTTGATGGGGATGATGGTCATAGCGATGCTCATGGGTGTTGTGTTGCTAGCATTTGGTGGGGTTCTCAATCATGTTACGCTCGAGAATGAAGCCTATTCGATGAAGCGATACCTGGAGTATGCACGCGATTATGCCGGGACTTATCAGGTCAAGGTGATGTTTCAACTGACGCCATCAGGTTACGAGATTCTCCCCGAAGGAGGGGCCTCGATTGGGCATCGCTTGCTTCCCAAATCGGTGGTGATGTTGGCGAAACCGTTCTATTTTACGCCCAATTTGACGCCTTCAACGGGGGTGACGCTGACGCTCGCGGTTGGGCCACGATCCAAGAAAGTGGTTGTTGATCCGTCAACGGGCCGAATTCGAATTGCTCCGTGAGACCGATATGAAGCGGGGATATTTGCTCTTGGAATCGGTGTTGGCGTTCTTTGTGTTGGGGGTGTTTGTTTTGACCGCCATGCAAATCCAATTGATTCTTAAGCGGTCCGAATATCAGATCAAAACCGAGCGGAAACAGCTCAAACAAATCGAGGCCGATGTGGGGTTGGCCTTAACTGAGCCGGTAGAGAAGTTGAGAACAGATTCCCGCTTCGTTGTGACAGCAGCAGATCACGGGCAGGAATGGGTGCGCGTGAAGAATGCGCCGGACTTTGTTCCCCTGATTAAGCGATAGGTTGGCTGACCAACCGAACTGCCCCATAGAGAAGCGCGTGGTCACCCAGCGTCGAGAGCTTGATGGTGGGCGGCATGAGCGCACGTGATTTCGCAACGGGTTTGATTCTTTTGAGAAGATCCGGCCCGATGGCCTCGATGACACCACCCCCCAAAACGAAGACCTCGGGATCCAGGACATTGGCCAGGCTTCCGATAGCCTCCCCGATGTAGGTTGCGACTTTTTTCATTTGGGCTTTGACCACCTTGTTGTTTTTTGCCAGTTGTTCCTTGAGAAAGGAACTTTTCATCATGCCGTTAAACGAGAGACCATTTTTTTCGAGTGCGCGCTGAATCGCAATCTTTGAGGCCAAGGCTTCGAAACAGCCTTGTTCACCACAATTACAGGCGGGTCCATCCAGTTTCAGCTTCATGTGGCCAATTTCTCCTGCGATATGGTGGGTGCCGTGATATAGTGCGTTGTTGAGAATGAGTGCCCCCCCAATTCCGGTGCCGATAAAAATGCCGACTGCATTTTGAACGTTTTTCGCCGCACCCATCCAATGTTCGCCGAGCATGCCCACATTGACATCGTTGCCCATATCGATGGGGACATCAAAGGATTTTTTCAAGATATCACGCATCGGAAACTGATTGAACGGGAGATTGGGCGAGAACTCGATGATGCCGGTGTTGCGATTGATGTTTCCGGGAATGCCAAGCCCGATCCCTTCGATTGGTTTTGAGTCAGCCAGTGTTTGAATGACCTCGACGATTTGCTGGGCAATGACCTGCCCATCGCCACCTGTGTTGGTTTTCACTTTGTGCGTGCTGATGAGGGTGTCTTTTTCGAAAGCACCACCCAGAATCTTTGTTCCCCCGACATCCAGTCCGATATACATGCCTTATCCCTCCCAGGAAATCAATTTGTCCCCAACTTGGAGATGTTCTTGTTCGATAAAATCACTGCCAGAGAGGAGATATTTCTTTCCGGCGGTAAGAATTTTGAGAATCACAACCCCATTCCCGGTTTTAACCAAGGGACCCTCAGGGGATAACGAAACGATGGTACCGGGTTCGCTATGAAGACCGTAGCTGCTGGGCGAAGCTTGATAGATGGCCAGAACCGTGTTCTTGTACTGGGTGTAGGCACCCGTGAACGGATTCAGGGCACGGATACGATTGATGATTTTTTCGCTGGGCCATTGCCACTGGATGAAGTAGTCCTGAAGAGTGGGCTTGGGGGCTTTGACAAAATCGCCCTGTGGCTGTGGATTTCGAGGTAAGGGAAGCCCTGCGGTGAGTAGGTTCATGAGCTTTTCAAGTAGGTCTGCGGCGACAATCTCTTGATGGTGAATCACCAGGCCGCTGGTGTCGCCAGGGTGAATGGGAACATGTTGTTGGAAGATGAGGTCGCCTTCATCAAAATATTCTGAGAGAAAATGATAGGAGACGCCGGTGGAGGTTTCCCCGTTTGCAATGGGCCAGAAATAGGGGTTGTTGCCGCGATAATAGGGGAGATAGGAGGGGTGCATGTTGACGGCAAAGGGTGCGGATCCGATGAGCGCCATGCTGAGACGTTCGCTAAAGGTGTAGGTGAGGATGAGATCGGGTTTGAGATCGTTTTGGACGATGGACAGAAACTCGGGGGTGTTGACGGATGCCGGCGCGTAAACGGGGATTTTGTAGTCTTGGCAGATGAGTCGAATATTATCGATATCTTGGGTTGAGTGGGGCATGACCACCATGCCGACGGGAATATGGTTGAGCTGAATGAGCCGTTTGAGACCCCGTGTTGCGAACTGGGTGATACCAAAGAGGAGAACTTTCATACGATGAGGATGTCGTCTAATAACAAGGATAAATCCAGAACGGGAGCGGAGTGGGTGATTTTTCCAATACTGATTCGGTCGGGTCGAAGTCGCGCAATGTCGACCACGGATTCCAAGCTGACATTGCCAGAGACCTCGATGGAGGTTTTGGGAGAAAGATTGCGAATGAGGGTGATGGCCTCCTGCATCATTTCGTGTGACATATTATCGAGCAAGATTTCGTCAACGCCCAAGTGACAAGACTCTCTGACTTGACTTAGATCTTCGCACTCAATCTGAATAAAGAACTCGGGATTGCTATGAAGGTCATGATAGGCGGAAGAAGCCTTGATTTTCTTATATGCTTTGGTAATGCTTCCCGCAGCGAGAATGTGGTTTTCTTTGATCAACACAGCGGCATAAAGTCCCATACGGTGATTGATGCCACGTCCATCCAAGACGGCCTTTTTCTCGAGTTTTCGCATGCCAGGTAATGTTTTTCGAGTATCCAAAACCTTGCAGCCGTAGTTGGCTACTTTCATAACAAACTCATTGGTGTAGGTCGCGATGCCGCTCAGATGTTGAAGGAAGTTGAGCATCACCCGTTCGTAGCTGAGAATTTCGATGGTGGTGCCTTTGAGCCGCATCACGGTTTCGCCAGTCGTAGCAAAGTCACCGTCGTTTCGGAGAATCTCGTATTTTACCGTGGTGTAGGTTCGGAGAAGATAATCAACAACGAGCATGCCACTGATAATGCCATCCGCTTTGGCGATGATCTTTCCTTCTGACAAATGGTGAGCATCAATCGTGAGCATTGAGGTGATGTCGCCCGTTCCGAGATCCTCCTTCACGGCAAGATCCGCAATGATTTTGATGTCATCGAGAATGTTTTGCATAATTGTGAACAGTATATCATTCGTCTTTCGATGCGACCACAAAGTGGTGAAAGTGTTTGGGAACCTGGGTGGTTTCCGATTATCTTGGGGAAGCACGCTCATTGCCGCAGCTTCCCCAAACCCCAACAGGGCTAGGCACGTTGACTACGGTTCGTGAATTGCAACACGCACTTCGGCTACCGGTCAAAGTCGGCTCCTGCCTCCGTTGACCGCTCCTCACATCCTGTTCGGAATTACGCCTTCGTTTGTTTGCAATTCTAAATCCCTCCGCACCGAATGCCGAGAGAATGCCTTATTCCAGCCGTAACGAATCATAGATACTTATTAATGCTGATGACGCCCCTGGTGTCTATGTTCATAGTTGTATTCCTTCTGCAGTCTTGGTGATGCAAATTTTAGGGCGAAAATAGTACGCCAAACTGCTGCCTTCACAACGTCGTCATCGTCTTGGAGCTCAGGTGATGCGTACTGCAAGGCTTCTCCGCTTTTGCTAACCGCAGCAAGAACAATTTCCTTGTCTTCGCGAAGTTCATTGGATGCGTATTGTAGAGCATATGCATTTTGCATAATGGCAGCAAGGACAATGTCTTTATTCCTTTTTAGTTCAGGTGATGCAAATTGCAAGGTTTTCCCGTCTTGATTAATCGCAGCTAAAATAACCTCTTTGTCTCTGTGCAGCTTATTTGATGCATATTGTAATGCAAAGGCATCTTCCTTAATGGCTGCCAGGACAATCTCTTTATCTTCTTGTAGCTCCGAAGATGCATATTGAAGGGTGTGACCGTTTTGTTTTACCGAAGCCAGGACAACTTCTTTGTTCCTTCGTTGTTCATTTGACACATGTTTCAAAACGTATCCTCCTGCATTCCATGCAGCAGTTCCACCCGGACTTTTCCCTGCCTGTTGAATTGCAGCTAAGATAACGTCTTTGTCGCCACGTAGTTTATCTGATGCATGTTGTAGCGCGTATCCTCTTTTTCTAACCGCAGCGAGGGCAATCTCTTTGTCCCCACGTAGCTCATTTGAAGCATATCCTAATGCATCTCCGTCTTGTCTAACTGCAGCCAGAACAATCTCTTTGTTCTTTCGTAAGCCTTCTGGTGCATATTGTAATACGTATCCTTTGTTTTTAACCGCTGCTAAGACGACATCTTTGTCTTCGAGTAATTCAGTTGCTGCGAATATTATTGCTAGTCCATTTGTGCTAACCGCAGTTAGGATGAAGTCTTTGTCTTTCCGAAAATTCTCGCTTGCATGTTTTAATGCGTAGCTATTGTTGCCAATTGCAGCTAGAACAACATCTCTGTCGCCGCGAAGTCGTTCTGATGCATACTGCAAGGCCATTCCGTTCTTGCTAATTGCAGCTAGAACAACGTCTCTGTCACCTCGTAGTTGCTCTGATGCATGTTGCAAGGCATTTCCGTCTTGTCTGACCGCAGCCATGACGAATCCTTTGTTGCTCTGTAGATCCTCTGCTGCATTCTTAAGATCAATTTTTCCTGCAAGAGAACTACAACCGGTTAACATAGAGAGAGAGGCTGCCGAAAGAGCTGCCAGTCCTGCTGGGGGTGATGCAAGGGTCAGTGCTGCTGCACCTGCAACCGAGCCTCCAATGATCAAGGTTTCTTTGAGGCTTTCTTTTTCAACTTTTGTTGCTGGACGAGTAGCATAACTCATCGTTCCTCTATTTTGAATTTCTAGCATTGTCGGTTCTCCTTCTGCCCTCATCTGGTTTTTCCCAGCTTATTGGTAATATTTTTCTTGGGACTTTCATCCCTCGTTAGATATAGTTATCGGCAAGAAAAATGAGTTGTCCCACACATCCTACACGTTACCAACAAACTCGGCGCAATGTATTGATAAGACCTCTGCAAATTAAAACAAGGCTGCAAGTCTTATAAACACAGGGAATAAT
>NZ_RXIU01000229.1 GCF_004217665.1 Candidatus Magnetaquicoccus inordinatus
CTCCTGAAAAATGTGTTTTCTGGGATGGTCTCACCTCTCAAAATAAATGGATACCCTGGGGAGAAATGGACGCTTACGTTGCTATGTGTCTGGCGAGTTTGACGTTTGAGCCGGATGTTCTGGAATCAAACCCTAAAGAGTCGAGGGACACCATGCGCATTTAACCGGTGGAAATATATACGGTGTTCCTCGATTTGTACGGATGAGATGCGTTTGAGCCGCAGGTGCTTGGCGTTTTTCCCCGTCGCGTTGGCCGGACGAGGGATGTTTGATGCGCTGGTGGCATTGCTCCGTCGTGTTGGCCGGACGAGATACGTTTGAGCCGCTGGTTGCTGTCATTGTTTCCCGTCGCATTTGGCCGGACGAGATGCGTTTGAGTCGCGGGAGGTACGCTTGGCCGAACGTGCTGGCGTTGTTCCCCGTCGCGTTGGCCGGACGAGAGGCGTTTGAGTCGCTGGATGGGGTTGTTTCCCGTCGCGTAGGCCGGATGGGAGGCGTTTGAGTCGCTGGTGTTTGGCGTCGTTTCTCGGCGCGTTGTCCGGACGAGATGCGTTTGAGTCGCTGGTGGTTGGCGTTGTTCCCCGTCGCATTGGCCGGACGAGATGCGTTTGAGTCGTTGCGTCCTTCAATTTGGAGTGACGTCATTTCCTCCGTGGAAGAGAGGAGATATAGGAATTACAACTCCTTAACTTGTTCATCTTTTCGGATATGACGAAGAAATTCTAGCATGGTGAAGGTGGCAGCCATCGTGGCCGGTTGCTGCCATTTTTTTCGCTCGCCGTTATCACCACCGCGGCCTTTAGACGCCGCAGTGCCAAAATCGGCAATCCCTTTGAACACTAGCCAAGAAACGCTAGCACTCTCGCAGGCACGGGCAAAACCGAAAGATTCCATCTCGACAGCATTTGCTCTTTCATCCACGGTTTCTTGCCATCGTGAAAAGGGGTCTATAATGTCGTTTTTGCGTCTTATGCCTGGGATTATTTTGGCCCACCAGGGTCTAGCATCATCCATGGCAAACAGCTTTTCCCCCGTCATGAAAGTGCATGAGTTAATCCTAAACTTATCCCCATTCTGATAATAATCCAGAATCTCTTGTCGTTTGCTCGCGGAATCAACTTTCAGACGCTCTTCCACAGCGCGGGCAATGGCCTGACGATCCGGGGAGAAATAGTTCAATCGACTGCTGTAGATATTTGGCGTTAGTTGCGGATAACGCGGTTTTCCTTCTCCCTCACCTTCCATGCGAGCCGGTTCATAGTAGATGACCTTTTCGGAGATGGCTACCGAACCAAGAGAAAATGTCTTTTCGTAGCCGCCGGCCATACCCACCATGAAACAGTGGTTTGGGGTGACCTGTTCGAGCAGGGAGCGGGTTGCGATTGCCATATCCACATTGCCTTTCATCTTCCCCCAGCACACCATGATAGTGATAGGTTCCTGGTCGGCCTCAAGTGTATACTCTAGCCGCTGAATTCGGTACTCGCCCACGCTGTAAATGGGGATGCTGTTTGGAGTACTAGCCAAAGCGATCATGATGGCCTCGTGCTCTGCTGGAATGGCTGCTACAACGAGAAGATCCACGTTTGTTTTCCGGGGTTCAGCTATCTGAGGGGAAGAGAGCACAGCTCCAAATAGCTGGCGCATCATGGTGTTCATGTCGCCCAACAGGAAAATATCCAGGGCTTTGTTAGCAAGATTAGTTTTTGTTTCAGGAAGAAAGGGGCTTTCTCCTTGCAATTTTGTGAGGAAATCTGCCAACAGCAGATCATGTCCTTGCCAATTAGTTTCCTCTTTCGCGGCGTTAAGAATGATGTTTACCTGGGACACAATTGGAGCAGGATCGCGGTTGGAGATGGGGCCTTCATGATTGGCACAACAACCTGGACAACGCATGGCGTAGAGAGAAACGGTAGGAATGGTGTGTGCCTCTCCATTGGTGGTTGGGTTGAAATCTACCAGGGTACAGTGTGCTTCCACCTTCCGGCGCAAGTGCTCCAGCAAGGTCTGCAATACCTTACGGGTGGTGCCACCACAGTGGAACTCTTCCAAGATCACCACGAGACACTCCCTGTCGGCGGTTTCCAGAGTCTCCAACCATGGCAACTTAGAGGTTTCCATTTGCCAATTTCTCAGAAGAGTCAAGATATCTGCATTCGGGTTCCTCAGACTAACCATCGTGTTCGTGTCTATAGCCACAACTAGAGCAGTGGCGAATGTCAGGTCAAGATTCTCAGCCAGTTTTTTCGCACCTTCTTCATCCGGACAGACCAAAAGAACGGGGACATCATCTATTTTTGGATTGATTTCACGCAGTTGTTGCCAAAGTTTTACGCTTAACCAAGCACCATGGCGGCCTAGCATGGCAGGAAAATTCGGTACACTCTTGAGTTTTGCCCGTGTCCCTGGTGTCTCCTGGTCCGGTTCAGATCTCCATCCCACTTCGGTAACCATGTCCCAAAACTGGGCGGTAGTGAGAGATTCCGACAACAAGCCAGGCTCCGGTTCATCGGCCTTGTGGGTTCCCTCTGTAAGGTGCCCACAGGTCGCAGAGGGACGAAGTCCCAGGCGTTCTTTCATTAGATGATGAATGGTAACCGCATTTTCCCCTACATCGATTACTGCACGACCCGATGCATCAATGGAATCAGGCCGGAACTCTTCAGCCTGCACCACGGTCAACACCCGGGGCATGATCGGGCACTTTACCATCCAATTCCCCAAATTCGCCTGCAACTTTTTCCCGGTTGCCACCATAGAGCAAATCAATAGTGGCGGCTCTTTCCAATTGGCGATCTCAAATGCAGTGAGATTCCGAGATAAAAATGTTTGGATATCCTGCGCCGGTTCAGCCAAAGTAAGATTGAGTTGAACCATTCGTAGTGCTTCGGGAAGCCAGGGGGAGGGATCGGCATCGAATAGAATCAGGCATGGGAAGCTACGGTATTGCAACTCCCCATGCGGGCGGATCGCTTCTTGAATCAGATGAGCCACCTCCGGAACACAAGTGTGACCATCAAGGAAAAAACGGGAACATTGACCATCGTGGCGTTCGAAATGGCCGAGGCGGCGAATCATCTTCTGCTGCAGGCGCTGGACCGGATCACCTTGCAGTTGGAAACGCAAAGAGCGGTACTGGTATCTATCGAGGGAAAAGTGAAGGTTGGCGGTCCAACCGTCTGCCGCAATAAACGAAATCCGATCCTTATGAGGGGAGGAGATCAACAGCTTCGAGAGGTCGGAGGCAGTCTCCGGTTCCACCGTATCCAGAATTAGGCAGTGCAGTGCTGGATCTTGGTCTAAACACGCCGTCATTAACTCTGCCAATGCCCGTTTAATCTTGGGGCGAACAGAAATGGTGCCGGGAAAGCCCATGTCCAGGATGATGTGGGTGACTTCGCTTATCCAAGGATGAATAAACGCTGTGAACCGCACATTTACCGACGCTTCCTGTGTCTCGCTGATGGCTAAATGGAGGGTTGTCAAAGGGTTCTGATGACTATGAAGAGCCAAGGGTGTTTGGGCAGATGATCCTATCCACTGGCCGGCCAACCAGGGGTAAAAACTGGTCTGGCCCTGTGGTGCAGCCACAGATAGAGTAGAGGGTGCCGCCGCCCCGAACTCAACAGGTACGATGCCATACACCATCGGCTATTCTCCAGTCACACACAGGCCTCAGCAAGGAATACGGTAGAGAGGAGATCAAGGGACACAGAAGGGCAGAACCACCTGAACTTGGTTGCTGTGTACTGGCCGGAGCTCAGCGTTCTCCTGGATAATCCACACATCATAGACCTCATGATATGCTGGCTGATGAACGGCCTTGGCCAGCGAGATCTTCCAGTTTGCAGCAGTCAGGACCACTATCCCTCGAAAGGCAAAGGTGGCGGCCTGGAGCAGGATATAGAGCCCCATGCCGGGATAGAGTCCAGGATTCTCACGGGTCTCAAAGCCATCGCCTTTAGGGTTGATGGTCAGACCAGGATAGAACGCTGAGAGCAACCAATCGCCATCGTGGGCCTTGGGAGAAGGGAAGCCCGCCGGGCGGACCTCTTTGACATGGCCCCCCTCTTCATGCACATTGAAAATTACTTGGTACTGTCCTTGAGGGCCAGCGTTTTTATATTCACTGTCCCGTAGTTTTTTTGGTATCGGAACACCGTCGTCCCACACCGACAGATGAAACTGCTTTTTCCCTTCTGGAGAAACGCCGATGTTGGCCGACATCTGCACTGTCTCGGCCTCGGCGTGTCCTACCGCGTTGGCCAGTGCCTCGAAAAGGATATGGGTTGCGATCGTATGGGTCGGTGCATACAAACAGCCATCTAAATAATTGGTGATGGCGGGTTCGCACCAACGGCGCATCTCAGCATTGGGTAGAGCCCGGGTCAATCTATCACCCCGCTTGAAGGTGCGAAGAGCAAAATAGTCCTCTAAAACCTCACAATTCCATTTTTGATGATTAAGGTGCTCTGGTCGAGGAAGGGTGTCAATAAAATTACTAATCGTCACCTCGTCCGCATTGCCGAAATAGCGTCGGCTCCCTGGGTCTACAGCGTCCCAAAGCCGAATACCGGTAGCTCGCTCAAGGGCTTGGGGAAATTTCCAAACACGCAGCAGATAACGATCATTTTCATCCCCAGGCAAAATGAAGCGCACTTGGTTGCCTCTGCTACGTCCTGCAGCAAACTGCATGATCAGGCCGACAAGATCTTGTGCGCGAAGATTTTTGCTAATGGTGATTTCCGTCCTGTTATCGGCTAAGGGCATGGCAGTGCTCCTCCTAAAGTGTGTTGACGGCTGGTAAGCTACTACCTGTGACGGGGGCAATCAAGGTGTAGTCTTTCAGAATTTCCAGTTTGTTGTACCGTTTATGGCAAGATCTACGGGGGTGTGTCGCCCAACGTGAGCACGTTGGGGGTTCTCATAACGGTTTGGAGGTGTTACACGCAATGCCCAGTTGATTCCCAGCACTCTTGCCGCTGATATCTCTGATTTAGCGGCAGTGCCCTTCATAAACCGCCAGTGCCACGCCTTACTCCCTCTCCGGAAACCCCAGTCTTTCCCTCTGCTCGCTCCACAACATCGGCAACGGCTCCATGAGATCGGCCATGGTGAGCGCCTCCGGTTGCCGACCATCCAAGATGGCACGGATAATATCCGGTGCCAACAGCGTCAGGCGCAGGATGCGGGACATGTACGAGCTGTCGATCTTTTCCTGTTCAGCCAGTTCTCGCATGGAGGCCACTTGACCTGACTCCAGCATTTTCAGCCACCGATGCGCACGTCCCAACGCTCTGAGCATGGCCTGCTGGGGCGACGGTGGGGGCGGTGTCCAGTCCGGTGCACCCGGCGGGGCGATGATCTCTGTCTTGGCACCCCACCGTTTGAGCCGCATGGGGATGTGAACCACCAGAATGCTGCCGTCTTCGCTCAACGTGCCTTTCATGCTACACTCCTTTCATTGTCGATGTCCATTTCCGTCATGAGGCTCTGCAACCCGCCGGATTTAAAGTGCACAACGACTCCCTGGAGGCTAACATCCACCTTGTCCACCAGCAGTTGCAGTAGTCGCGCCTGTTCGCCTGGGAAGAGTTCCTCCCACACGGCTCCCAGGTTGCGCAGGGACTCCATCACCTTGCTCTCCGGCGTTTTGGTGTCACC
>NZ_RXIU01000023.1:0-13326 GCF_004217665.1 Candidatus Magnetaquicoccus inordinatus
TCATCCTCGCCACGGGCGTGCATGAAGTTGTAACCTTCGTTGAGTCCTAAGTCTACTTGTCTGACCATAGCATCCCTCAATCTCTCTTTTTGGAAAAGTGCGCCGCAAGTCCGAAAACCCGGCACGATCCGTCCATTATCCCCATTATGTTGCGCACGCAGCACCCCCCATTTCAGTACAGGAAGCTGCTGGGAGCTGGCATCCGCTTAGCGGATACCCATCTTTTGGGCAATGATTTGACGTCCCCCGTTTGCCATCCACTCATCGGCAGCCATGGCATAGTTGATCACCTCGCTCATGGCCGAGTCAAAGCCAAACATGGCATAGGGCAGGCCAAGGGAATCCATGACATCGCGCAGATAACCCATGCCACGCACCAGATTGGGTCCACCCCGACCAACCACAACAAACAATGGTGTGGGCCCCCGTTCCGCAAAATATTCCCGCAGCGCATCAGCCATGGCGCGGAAGGTCTCATAAATATCTGTATTGTTGGCTTTGCCGCCGATAATAAACAGAACATTGGTCTGTGGCAGCCAATGTTTATAAGTGATGCGGCTGATCTCTTTCATTTTGGCATAGGGCGGGTTGCCTCCAAAATCGGAAGAGATGGTTGCCCGATCACCCAGCAGTTCGGTCACCAGCGCATTGGCTCCGCCGCCAAAGGTCATCGCCGTCACTGTACCTGTTGGATTGATCACAAAAACATCCGATTGACCCTGATAGGTACGTAACTGATTCACTTCCAGTTCATATTCGGAGAGATCGGTATTTTCCAGATCTTCCGGCAGAAACAGACGTTTTGAGTTGCGATCATCACCATCAAAGGAACATTTGAAATCACAGGCAATCGGTGTCAACCGTCCATTGGCATCGCGGCTAACGCGGATGGGATTGAGCTCCAGGGTGGTCATGCCATAGTTGTGGAACAGATCCCACAATTTGGTTAAATTTTGCACCAGCGGACTGATAATTTCATTGGGTGCGCCCAGTTTTTGCAGGGCATTGGAGATGACAAAACCCTTCAAACCGGTCAATGGATCAAAAGGAACTGAAGCAATTTTTTCTGGAGGCAGCTCTTCGATATCGACGCCGCCATGATGGGTGATGGTCAATGTGGGAGCACGGAAAATCGTGCTGTCGGTCAGCGAGACATAAACCTCATAATCTGCCTTGATAAAGCTTTCGTAGGTCACCCCTTCCGACTTGGCAACCGAATTGCCATGACGATGTTCAACAAAATAGAGCCGTTCCTTCTCTTTGAGTGCTGTACGAACGTCGGTGGCCTTTCCTACCAAGCCAGCTTTACCCTTCTTACCGATACCCCCCTTAAAAACAGGTTTCACCAAAACGCCGCCATATTTGTCGATCAGTGCCTGGATCTCCTCCGGTGTGGCTTCGGCACCCAAAACTTCTGCCGTAGGAAAATCGACATACTTGAGCAGTTTGGCTCCCCATTTCATGCCGGTAATCTGCATTGGTGTGGTTCCTCACTCTTTAGTCAGTTACGTGTAGAAGAGGACGGTCCGAGCCGATGCACCGGACACGCCCGGTAAAAAAACGGGCAAGCCATCGGAATCAGGCTTACCCGTTTTGAGAAATGCGCAAAGATAATGGCGGGAGCGACGGGGCTCGAACCCGCGACCTCCGGCTTGACAGGCCGGCGTTCTAACCGACTGAACTACACCCCCACAAGCGTGGAACTACTGATGAAGCGATAGCCCGGCAAGAGGCAGATTCATCTGCAGGCCACAACCTCACAGGGACTGCCTCTTGCCGCTTCGTTCCCATAGTACTACCTGAAACGATCTCCCTTGTCAACGGTCGACGGCAATGCACTGCTTCTTGCTCATGCAATTTCTTGGCATCTAGAGCAGCAAGTCATTGCTTGGTGGGCGGGACAGGGTTCGAACCTGCGACATTCGGCTTGTAAGGCCGACGCTCTCCCGACTGAGCTACCCGCCCAATATCATTGGTAAAACTTTTTGACCACCATTTTTCCAGACACCAGCCTGGCAACAATCAACCGTCAATGGAGCGATTGACCACTCCTCTGGATTGCACTCTGGCCACAGGAGCCTATTTGCTCCCTTTTTTACCACCTTTTTCTGCTTTGGCAACAGGCTTTTCCACTTTGGCAGCCGGTTTTTCGCTTTTGCTTTCTGCTTTGGTCTCTGGTTTTGCCTTACTTGTTTCCGGTGCAGCAACAGGTTGCGGCAAGGCTACAGCATCACGCAAGCCCTTACCCGGTTTGAATTTGGGCAAGCGGGAAGCGGGAATATGAATTTCTACACCGGTACGCGGATTGCGACCAGTTCTGGCAGGGCGTTCACCGGTGGCAAAAACCCCGAAACCGACTAAGCTGACTTGATCGCCCGCTTTTAATACCTCTTGTATTGTTCCGACCACGGCATCGATGGCATCCGCCGCATGCGCTTTGGTCAAGCCGGTTTTGCTTGCTACAGCATCCACCAATTCTGATTTGTTCAATGCTCTTCCTCCCCTTCCCCTGGATAGTCGCTCGGCCAGGTCGGTTGTTATGAAAGTGAGCTGCAACCGCCCCGCCTCACTTTTATACGGAGGCAATCTCTACTGTCAAGTCGCGACGTTACGCCATTCCAGCTTTTTTTAACTATATGACAGATTCCAATGCTCTCTGCGTAGCGGATGGAGTTGTTGGCTTGCGTTAAAAAATTCTTGTATCACCTGACCGGTTCCTGTACAATGCGGAGCTTACAAAGTGTTAATTTTCTTCCATAAAAGGAGTTTCTTCCCCATGGTTGCCTCCAACAAACCCTCCCCAACTACCGGCAAACCGACCAATAATAAACCCAATCCAGCCAACCAAAAAAACAATTCTTTCCCGAAAACAAACTCCATCCCACCCAAACCACTCTCCAGACCACAAAAAAGAGGATAGCGCTTTTTCTGCAATCGCTGTCCAGCTCTTCTCACCTGCCGTTGCCTCTGCCGACAGGAACAAGCACTGGCGTATTGCTCTCCAAGAGGAAGTTCCTTAGCACTGGCGTATGCTCTCCGGGAGGAAGTTCCTTAGCACTGGCGTATGCTCTCCAGGAGGAAGTTCCTTTGGTGTTCAGTTTGCTGTTTGCTAAATGAGGAGTGAGATCTATCGGCAATCGCTGTTCAGCTTTTCTCACCTGCTGTTGCCTGTGCCGACAGAAACAGACATTGGCGTATGGTCTCCAGGAGGGTTCCTTTGGTGATCGGTTTGGTAAGATGCAGTGTGCATCCGGCCTCTATGGTGCGGGCTACATCCTCTTTCATGGCATGAGCCGTCAAAGCAATGATGGGAACTGTTGACCGCTTGTGTGCCTGCTCCCAGGCCCGAATATGTTGAGTTGCCGCAAAACCATCCATGATCGGCATCTGCATATCCATCAGGACCAAATCAAATGGCTGCTCCTGAAACAGGCGCAAAGACTCCTCCCCATTGACCGCTTCCACCAACTGAAAAGAGGTGCGTTTCAAAAATGCGCGCACCAACAAACGATTATCATCGGCATCATCGACCAATAATATCTTTATCGACCGCTCTGTTGCGTTTGCATTCTGTATGCTGACACTCTTTTGATCTGCCGGTTGCGCTATAACTATCTGCTCTTTTTCCTGTTCTGCCAGAGACAATGGCAGCCAAAAGCGAAACAGGCTGCCCTCTCCCAAGCGACTGCTCACGGTAATCTCTCCACCCATTTGCGTGATCAGCTTGCGGCAGATGGTCAACCCCAATCCTGTACCACCAAAACGGCGGCTGGTAGACATCTCCCCTTGGGTGAAAGGTTGAAATATCGCTTCCTGCACCAGCGGATCAATGCCGATACCGGTATCCTGCACCTCTACCCAACATCCCCGTTGTGCCAGCATACCCATGCGTACTGTCACAGAACCAGATGCGGTAAATTTAATGGCATTACTGAGTATATTCAGCACAATTTGCTGTATGCGCTGTGGATCACCTATCAGTTGCCCAGGCAATCCAGTTCCCGTTTCAATGATCAACAAGAGATCCTTGTCAATGGCACGCAGACGCATCAGCTCCACGGCATTGATAATCAGACGATCCAAAGAAAATGGGATCTCCTCCAGAATCATCTGCCCGGCTTCAATTTTGGAAAGATCCAAAATATCATTGATCAACGCCAGCAAGGTCTCTCCTGCCTGGCGCATCACCCGTACATAATCCTGCTCTTCCTGATTGAGATGGCGGCTTTCGTAGAGCAAATCACACATGCCGATAATGGCATTCATAGGGGTACGAATTTCATGGCTCATGGTGGCCAAAAATTGGCTTTTTGCCAAGTTGGCTGCTTCAGCCTGTTGCAAAGCACTCTCCAGACGCGACATGGTATGCTGGTGCTCGGCGATTTCGGTGATCAGTTTTTGATTGGTCCGCTCCAGAATGGTATAAGAATCTTGCAGAGATTCCAGAATATGACGGCGCTCGCTGATGTCACGCAAAAAGGCGGTAAAAAAGGTGAAACTTTGATCCGATACCACCGTAATCGACAGATCCACCGGTAGACGTTTGCCATCAACATCAATGGCAATCTGTTCAATTGCCTTGTTGATTATTCGTTTTTCTCCGGTAGCCAAATAGCGCGCCATTCCTTGGCGATGCTTGGCACGCAGTTCCAACGGAATAATGGTTTCGGTGACATCGCGCCCCAACACCTCATGACGTTTGAAACCAAAAATGCGTTCGGCTGCCGGATTGAACTCCAAAATCCGACTCTCTTCATCTATGGATATAATGGCATCCATCGCCGTTTCCAAAATGGCGCGGGTCCGTTTTTCGCTCTGTTGCAACGCCTGCTGGGCATTGCTCAAGCGCTTTTCCATGTTCCGCAACAATCGGTATAAAAATATGCCAACCAGCGTAGCAATCATGATACTGCTCGCAATAATAACCAGCAAATGGATGCGTTTGGCCTCATCCTCTTTGCTGTCATCTTTGCTGATTCCCAACCAAGCCAAATTTTCTCCTGTTACTGTTTTGATAGGCAAAAACAGATACAGATGATTATCACTTCCCAAAAGCTCCTCATACTTTTTTTGCTGTGTTCCATGTAACACTTTATATTGCAAATAGTGGTGCATGGCCCGAGAAACACCCTGATCACCACTGCTGATCCAGACCACATCGCCATATTGATCCCACAATCCGGGTCGTTCCAACATGGCCATTCCCTCCAACCATCGTTCCCGGTTTAATAATTTTTTTTCAACAAATATATGCGCTTCGATACCCAAAGCGCTGCGGATCAACTGCATAAAATGGTCAATTTCGACGCCAAGCTCGATATATCCCCAACGTTTATCCTCCACATCCCAGGGTAATACCGCACGCAGCGTCAAGGTTCCCAAAGGGCCCAACTCCAACCCAGATTGCATCTCTTTGCTTTGTTCCGCCTGCAGCGCAGATTGCCGATCAATGCGATCACCATGGCGATGTGTTTGGTGCATGCGCAACACCACACGTCGTTCTGTATCCAGCAGATACATATGACTGATTCCTCTGGAAGAGAGCGAGGCATATCTGTCATGCAAAACGGCCTGCAAAGCTTTACGATCCTGGGTTATAAAAGTTTTCAACAGGGAACGATCTTGTACAAATCCCTGCAAATGGCCTCTCATTTCATCGATGTGCGATTGAAGAAAATGGGCCAAAATACGCTCGATGGCCTGCCGGAGTTGGGAACTGGCAACCTCTTCATGCAGCTTGTGCAAGCTATGTACTGAAACAACAAACACACTTAACAAAATCAACAACGCCACAAGGAACGTTGTCAAAATGGGTCTGCGTATCTGTTGTGCCGGTTGAGCGGGCAACTCCATTTTTCCCTCGATCTGTTCGCGTATTTTCACCGTTTTCTCTATTTGCTAATTCATGACAGCAAAAGAGTTTTACCCCCCTCCGCACCTGCTCTTGTCATCCGGGACCAGTTTAAGTAGCCGTCTGGTAAATAGCAAGTTGCTGACCATTGTGCTCAAAACCAATCTTGACCTCTTCCTCCACCAGGGTATCGGCAACCTGTTGGCGCAGATTATCGAGCAAAGCAATGGCAGAGTTTTGGAACAGTTTTGACTCATGAAGAGGATTGATCAGCAACCCGGCGTTGCTGGCAAAGAGAATTGCCCGGTGCATGATCCCCTCCTGGCTGGCAATCCGGCAATGAATGATCCCTTTGCTGACCTGATAACTGGCTTCCGGGCTGATAAAATCATCTCCGCGCAAGAGATGCAGCTCCAGGTGGATGCGCAACGATTGTACCGTTGCCAGATGATCGGCCAGCCACTGCAAAACAATTTCCGCTGGTTGTGCTATTTCGTGCAACAACTGATCCCGACTGAAGGCAAGGGCTTGGCACCGTTCGATGACGAAAGAGCGATCCAAAAAGGGCAGCAGATTACCGGCTTTTGGCCCACGGTCTTTAGCCAAAAATATTTGATAGATGGCTTGAAAAGCCTCTGCCTGTGCCAGAGGAATCATTCGTGCTGCGGTAAAGATGAGTGCCTGCATCTGCTCACCGCTTGCCTTCTCCGCCTGATTGATCATCAACTCAGCCAACTGGTGCAGAAAAGCCCGTTGGCTGGCGGTCAACGTATGGGCCGTTTCCGGCAAATTGTGTTGAATGGTAAAGGTATCTTCCTGGTTGGCAAAATGGTCCAACCAATAACGGGCGGCCTGAATGCGTCGTTGCAGTTGTTGGCGATCCCTTTGTGACCATCCCACAGGTGCTTGTCGCTCTACCTCCTGAAACAGATCGATATGCGGCAATTGCACCAGGGTACTGATCAATTGAAAAGGAATAGGTAGATAAGAGGTGGAATCGGCTGATGTTTCGACCAATGAGAGCAGTTGCTGGGTTGTGGAATCCGGATTTCCGGCATGGCGATTTTGTAAAAGCCGATCAAATTCGTTGAACAATTTGCTCATATAGGGCAGTCCGGTATTAAAATTGACCGCCTTTTTCGGATCAGAGCCGATCATCAAATAGCGCAATATTTCTGGTGGCAGAAAATCAGCCATCTCCCGTGCCGCATTGCCAATACCTTTGGAAGAGCTCATTTTGGCACCACTGACCAAGAAAAATTCATAGGGCACATTCATTGGTGGCTGCTGGGCAAATATTTTTTGTAACACTGCGGAGGCAATATCCCGTGATCCCCCTTTGGTACAATGATCCTTGCCAGCTCCTTCCAGGGTGATGGCAAAAGTATGCCATTTGGCAGCCCATTCCAGTTTCCAGGGCAGCTTACCCGCCCCGTCAAAGGGGGAGGTCTTACCTTGATAGCCGCATCCTTGCGCCCACTTGACCAGGTTTGGCCGACAATGATAATGCACCTCCTGCCCATCATAGGCAGAGACAACGGTAGTGCCGATTTTACCACACTGTTGACAAATTACCTGGAATGGATGCCAATCATCGGGCCGTTGGGCACCGCTGACCTGTTGGTAGATCTGCCGAACCAGAGCCGATTGGCTTAAGATGGCATCGATGGCAGCATTAAAACGGCCTGAGCGATAGACATCGCGCATACGATAGATGCGGGCATTGACATGCAGCTCTTGAAATATCTCCAAAAATTCACTGATATAGTGATCAGCCATATCGGTGGCGTTTGATCCTTGTGGCGCAGGAACCTGACAAAGTGGACGCCCCATATAGTGACGCATCTCTTCGGGAGCTTCTGCTGGCATTCCATCCATGGGATCATAATCATCCACCCCATAGAGAAAAGTTGCCTCTGTTCCCTTGGCCAACAAGCCGCGCAAAAGGGCATCGTGGATCAACACCCCGCGCAAAGAGCCTACATGCACACGACCAGAAGGGGTTTTGGAATCGTTGATGATTTGTGGTTGCTGCAACGGATCAATAATTTTATCAAGCCACATAAGAGTAGATCCTTACTAAAAATTCAGATGCAAAAACAAGCGACAGTGGAGTGTGTGCGACAGTTGAAAGAGCGGTTGTGTTCAAAAGGGATTTTCTTCCAATTCTGTTGCGAGAGCTTCCATTTGATCAGGTATTCCGGCCAAAAAAATAGCATTATCCTGGGCGCCGACATAGCCGGAGACGATATAATCCAGCCAATAGGTGGCGTGCAAGCCATGCTTCAAAAAATATTGGATAATCCCGGTTACCGGGCAAGGCAGTTCGGGCCCTTTGGTCTGTGGCACCATGCGGTGCAGATAGGCCAACCACTCCTCGCGGGTATTCATTAATATATAGGGGGTGGTAAAGGCAATATGGTAGTGATAGCCTGGCAAAGGAGGCATCAGGCGCACATACCAGAGTTGACCTGTTTTACCTTGATAGCCGGTGGGCACATAACAATAGCAGGTACGATCATCGGTCAAATCGCGAAGAATGATCTCCGATTCTGCAGTTCCGCAATGTTCATAAATACCCATTCGTGAATGCTGCATCAATTGAATGGTGGTGAGCAGAGAGGAGTCAATGGCCAGATCCGTACTCAACTCCTGGACACAACTGCCAATACTCTCTTTGTCTTTGCCGAACAAAACATCAAAAAAGGCCCAGCAGACAAAATAACTGCGTGTCAAGGCGCTGAAGGGTGGGCCATCAGGCATATAGAGATTTTCCGCCTCGGAGACAATGCGTACAAAAGGTTTCATGACCGGCAGAAGAGTCAGCTCTTCACACAACAGGGAAAGCAAATTTTGGGCAGCGATATAGTGGGCATGCAGTGGATCAAAACCACGGCGCAACAATCTCTCCACGATATGCAGTTGACCCTGATATTCATCTGATCGTTTTTTGGCTGCCAAATGGGCTTCAAAATCCACGACGGCCATGGAGCGGGCTTTTTCAAAGCCTTGCAAAATTTTCCGTGCAATACGTCCCATGGGTCACACTGTCGCATCCATTTGGTTTATTGGCCATTGTATCTGATTCAGGCCACACAACGGCTGGCGCTGAACAGGGTGTTTTTCATCAACATGGTAATGGTCATTGGCCCGACTCCGCCGGGAACGGGAGTGATGGCAGCCACTTTTGGCAAAGCCTCCTGGAAAGCCACATCGCCACACAATTTACCATCGGAAGCGCGTCGATTCATTCCGACATCGATGACCACCGCTCCTGGTTTGAGCCAATCGCCACGAATCAGTTCTGGCTGGCCCATGGCTGAAATAAGAATATCCGCTTGCCGTACCATTTCTGGAAGCTGTTTGGTTTGTGAATGGCAGAGGGTGACGGTAGCATTTTCGGCCAACAGCATCAAAGCCACTGGTTTGCCCACAATATTGGAACGACCCAATACGACGGCTGATTGTCCAGCCGGTTTGACACCAATGCTGTGCAAAAGCTCCATACAACCCCATGGGGTGCAGGGACGAAACAAGGGTGCGCCTACAGCCAGCAAGCCGACATTGCGTGGATGAAAACCATCGGCATCTTTATCTGGTGAGATGGCTTCCAGAATGCGTTGGCTGCGAATATGGGCTGGCAAGGGCATCTGCACCAAAATTCCATGCACTGCCGGATGTTCATTCAAGGTTTGGATAAGCGACAGCAGAGCCTCTTCACTGGTCTCTTCCGGCAGTTCGTGGGAATAGGAGGTGATACCGACTTCGACACAGGCCTGTTTTTTCATGCGTACATAGAGATGTGAAGCGGGATTGTTGCCCACTAGAACAACAGCCAAACCAGGGGTAACTCCATGCTCCGATATCAGAGATTGTGCCTCCTCATGCAGTTGCAGGCGCAACTGTCTGGCAATCTCTTTACCATCAATAATCTTTCCTGTGCTCATCTTCCGACTCCGTTATTGTTGCTCCGGGTTAAGAAAACAGTCCAAAAATTTCGTTGAACACTCTCTCTTCCATCCTGTCAGTGTAGCATGATCTCGACCATCGTGCATCCTTTGACAACAGGGGTATCTCTTGCCCTTTTTTGTGGTTCGCTTCATTAAAAACCCTTGCGACCATTGGCAGAAATATGGTTCAGTGACCCGATCATCTGCGCCAATGCGCCGGATTTGCAAGGATGTCGTTCTGCTTATTTTTAGTGCGGTTGTCGTCGAAAGGTTGCGTTCGATCATGACCAGGGATACCTGTTCACTCATTTTGCCGGACCAAAAAGTTCTCTTGCAGAACCGACAGGATCCTTATCTGTTTACCAGAGAGAAGATTGCCCGCACTCTGATCGAATATACTTTGCTCGATTCTTATCATAATTTCAACTTTCATGGTATACCCTATCCTTTTGTTTCGCCAAGCAAACTGCGACCTGGCACCCCTACCAATGCCAAAGAGTTTGAACTGCAAAACAGTGCGCTGGTAATTTTGGTGGATGGCACCATTCCGGAAAAGATGCGCAAAAATTTTCGTTTTCGAGAAGGCAACCGTTTGTATAAGGAAAATCTTATCGAGGTGGCACCTGATTTAACTGAGTTGAATCAGTATAAATGGTCGATGCGTCACACCAACCATGAAAAATTTAATGCCTTGCTGAAGATGTTGCTGCCTCTTGATTATGCTTTGCTCGTACAGCGTATTGAGGATGGTGAGTCGTGGCCTTTTGAGTTGACCCATTTTCATGTCAAAGTGGAGCGACTGCTGGATAATGCGATTCGCGGCTTGGCTGTTTATCTCAACTATATTGAACACTCGCTCTATGAACGCGGTGAGGAATATGTTGATCTATTAGAGAAAAAGTTTTTTGAATATTTTAATTTTTATCATAACGCCTCTGGCCGCCGTTGTGCTGCTGCCTTGGCGGCTCAATTGTTGGCCTGGAAAAAAATCCCTGCAACGGTGTTCATCTCCTCGCAACAAACACGCCGCTTGACCTTTTTGACCACCTCAAGCAGCAGTGAGGAGATTGTGATCGAACAATATTTGCTTTTGAAGGTCGATGCCGAACTGCAAGAGCAACTGACCAACTCCAGCAAAAACTGGCCTGTCGATATTCTTAAGGATTTTTTATTTCATGGTCCCGACCAGTCGACTGTAGCTATTTTGCGCGCACGTTTTGAACATACTGAAGCAAGCAGACCCACACTTGCCGATCAACCAGTGCGTACAGTCAATCCCAGAGAAAAATGGATTCGTTTGAAGGATGAAGCGCTGATTCCCATTCATTCCAAGCAAAGTGCCAAGATTGGCTGCTCTTTGGTCTATCGTCGCCCGGTTTCAGAACTGGAGATAAAACAGGGAAGTAATTGATTAAAAATGCTATTTCATGTTATCCACAGCCATCTGTGCATAACATGTTGATGAAGCGTTGATAGATTGTGGAAAAGCCGATCCCAAGAGAGACCGATAGCCCTCCTGACCATTTCGTACAGGTTATGAGCACATCTTTTCCACAGGCGTCCGCACCAGAAAAGCAGACTGCCAGTCCTACTGTTAGAGCAGATTATCCACTTTTCCACAGGCTGCAACGACTACGAAATTTTTATTAAGATAAATAAACTAAAAACAGTAACTGGCATGCTCTCCATCAGCCAAGGTCGTTTTCCAACAGGAACATATCCATGCTTAATGAGCCAACCCATCGATTTTTACGTGCCTGCCACTCCTTACCGGTTGAGCAAACTCCCATCTGGTTGATGCGTCAGGCGGGACGTTATCTTCCGGAATATATGCGCGTGCGCCAACAGGCTGGTGATTTTTTGGCTCTGTGCAAAAATCCCGACTTGGCTACGGAAGTTACTTTGCAACCGGTATACCGTTTTGATATGGATGCGGCCATTTTGTTTTCCGACATATTGGTTGTCCCGGAAGCCATGGGTATGTCTCTCTCTTTTGGCAGCGGAGAAGGTCCTGTTTTAGAACCAGTTTTACGTAATGCCGCCGATTTACAACGGCTGACTCCAGTGCAACCAGAGGAGCAGTTAGGATATGTCTTGCAAACGGTGACCCAAATTCGTCAGGCTTTGGCCGGCAGAGTTCCCTTGATTGGATTTTCCGGCTCACCTTGGACCTTGGCTACCTATATGGTCGAGGGGGGATCAAGTAAAACATTTCGTTATATCAAAGGGATGCTTTTTGACCAACCAGCTCTTTTGCAACAGTTGCTCGATCAAATCAGTGATGTGGTAGCAGATTATCTCAATGCTCAGATTGCACACGGGGTACAGGCTGTTCAAATCTTTGACACCTGGGGGGGGGTGTTGGGGCCACGGGAATTTGTCGCTTTTTCTCTGCGCAGCATTCGCCGAATTGTCGATCGACTGCAACGCACTGGTGCAGATGGTCAACCGGTTCCGGTGATATTGTTTGCCAAGGGGTGTGGTGCTTTGTTGGAGGAGATGGTTGCCACCGGTTGTGATGTGATTGGTTTGGATTGGACCACCGATCTGGCATCTGCCCGTCGGCATGTTGCTCAACGTGCTGCTTTACAAGGCAATTTGGATCCAGCAGTGCTGTATGCCTCTCCGCAGATCATTCGCCAACAGGTTCGCCGCCTGCTGCAGGATTATGGAGCCCATCCGGGACATATATTCAATTTGGGACATGGCATGGCTCAAGACATGGATCCACAACGGGTGGTGGATCTGGTGACAGCAGTGCGCGAAGAGAGCCGTTTGCTCTTGCAACAGCAAGCATTGCAAAAGGGATAGGAGAGAAGGGTATGAATCGGGATCAAACAAGACAGCAGGTTCTTTTTGATCGAGAGTTGATTGAGCGATATAATCAATCGGGTCCGCGCTATACCTCCTATCCGACAGCGCCACATTTACAGGAGGGGTTTACGGCACAAGAGTTTTGTGCAGAGATAGAGCGTTCTGCTGCAGAACAAGCAGACCGACCCCTCTCCTTGTATGTACATATCCCGTTTTGTGATACCGTTTGCTATTATTGTGCGTGCAACAAAATTGTTACCCCAGATCGCAGTCGCGCTGCACGCTATCTGCAATCTCTTCTCCGTGAAGTTGCTCTATTGGGTCGGCTGTTTACCCGAAAGAGGCCGGTGTTGCAACTGCATTTGGGAGGTGGTACACCCACCTATTTGGACGTTGATCAACTGCGCCAACTGATGGAGGCGTTGAGAGAACATTTTTCTTTGGTTGATGATACACAAGGAGAGTATGGTATCGAGATCGATCCGCGCGAGATGCCGATTGGTTCCATCAAGCAGTTACGTGCCCTTGGTTTTAACCGTCTCTCCATTGGGGTACAGGATCTGGATCCAGCGGTACAGAAGGCGGTCAATCGGGTGCAACCATTGGAGCTGAATCAACGTGTTGTGGATGAGGCGCGCTCTGCCGGTTTTCCCTCCATCAATCTGGATTTGATCTATGGCCTGCCGCTGCAAAGTGAAAGTTCCTTTTTAC
>NZ_RXIU01000023.1:13862-21312 GCF_004217665.1 Candidatus Magnetaquicoccus inordinatus
ACAGAGATGGTTGCCATCCAAAGCATGCTTGCCGATGGATTGCTGGAGGAAGAGGGAGATCTCTTGCGTGTCAAACCGGCAGGGAGATTGCTGATTCGTAACATTTGTATGGTTTTTGATTGGTATTTGAGCAACGCTCAACAGAAAAAAAGCTTTTCTAAAACGATTTGAATAAAAAAAGCGGATAAGATCAGCAGGCAGCCTGCTCATCCGCCAACCGTTGTTGAAGCAATGCAGTGGTTTCTCTAATCGCAAAGAGGGAAAGAAACAGTGGTCGTTGTCATTGGCGGCGGTATCTCTGGACTGTCGGTTGCTTGGTTTTTGCATACCCACAACATTCCGGTGCGGGTGTTGGAGGCGCGCGACCAACCGGGCGGAGCCATTCTGACCTCATGCAAACAAAACTATCGAGTGGAGCATGGTCCCAATTCCACTCTGCAAAAACCTGGTCATCCCGATGATGCTTTAGGCCGTTTGATTCAGCAATTGCAGTTGGAGCCCCATCTGCAGGTTGCCAATCCCTTGGCTTCTCGCCGCTATATCCTGCGTGATGGTCAACTGAAAGCCTTGCCTGGCTCTCCACCCGCCTTTTTTCTCTCCTCCTTTTTTAGCTGGCATGCCAAATTGCAACTGTTGGCAGAACCTTTTCGGGCGCCGGGCACAGAGGAAGAGAGTATTGCCCAATTTGTTCGTCGCCGCCTGGGAGAAGAGTTTTTTCAATATGTGATTGATCCCTTTATCTCCGGTGTCTATGCCGGTGATCCAGAACAGCTTTCGGTGCAAGCGGCGGTGGCAAAAATTTATGCTTTGGAACGAGATCATGGTTCCCTGTTGCGCGGAGCCCTGCATCAGGGTCGTGTACTGAAAGGAGCCGGTCTGCCGAAGGGACGGATGATCTCTTTTGATCAAGGTATGGGTCTGCTGCCGACACGCATTGCCCAACAGTTGCCAGAGGGTGCACTGCGTAGCCGTTTCAAGGTGTTGAGTCTGGTTCCCAATCGTCAGGGGGGAGGTTGGCAGATTTATGGGGTCAATGTTTTACCGGATGGAAGAGTAGCCGGCAAAACAGAAAAAATGTTGGCCAAAGCGGTGGTATTGTCTGTACCCGCTCCGGCAGCAGCCCAACTGGTTGCTCCCTTTGCCAAAATAGCTGTCTCTGCCTTGCGCGCTATTCCCTATGCCCCCATTGCCAGCATTGCCCTTGGTTATTCTCGTGCCTTGATTCCCCATCCTTTGGATGGTTTCGGCTTTTTGATTCCTCGACGGGAGGGTTTGCCCCTGCTGGGAACCCTCTTTTCTAGCACGCTGTTTAAGGATCGTGCCCCGGAAGGGCAGGCACTGTTAACCTCATTCATTGGTGGCGCTACCCAACCCGCATTACTGCAACAGACCGATGGCCAACTGATTCGCCAAGTCGAACAGGATTTGGGTCACTGTTTGGGAATGATGCCTCCAGTCGATTTTGTCTATTTGACCCGCTATTCGGCAGCCATTCCTCAATATACCTTGGGACATCTGCAGCGTATACAACAGGTGGATGCCGATTTGGCCCCTTTTCCTGGTCTCTATCTGCGAGCCAACTGGCGTGATGGTATCTCTGTTGCTGATTGTGTACGCAATGGGGAGAAGGTTGCAGAACATATTGCTGCCGATTATGCAAACCTTTTTGTCCACAAGCGCTCCCGCAATACGGGAGCGGCTGTGGCCACCTGATTTTTGATACCTTTGCCGGATATTGAGCCCCTCTCATGAAACGCTTCATTGTATTGGATACGGAAACCACCGGTCTGAACCCTGCCGAGGGTGATCGCATCGTGGAGATCGGTTGTATTGAAATGCTGCATACCCGTCGCGGCAAGCAATTTTACTCTTTGATTAATCCAGAGCGGGATATTCCTGCCGATGCGGTGCGTATTCATGGAATTACCCAGGAAAAGGTAGCCAACGCTCCCCGCTTTGCCGATCTGGTTGACTCTTTTCTGGCCTTTATTGGTGACGATACCCTGGTTATTCACAACGCCTCTTTTGATATAGGATTTTTGAATGCTGAATTGGCACGCCTACAGCGCCCCCCACTCAGCATGAACCGGGTTATCGATACTATCCCCCTCGCCCGACGTAAATTTCCTGGTCTTTCTGCCTCTTTGGATGCTCTGTGTCGACGGCTGAAAATTGACAACAGCCAGCGTACCCTGCATGGCGCACTTTTGGATGCCGATCTTTTGGCCTCCGTCTATCTGGAGTTGACCGGTGGCAGCCAGTTACGCTTGGAGTTGACCGATGTGCCCTCTTCATCCGCTCAAGAGGTGCAATCCATGCCTGTGCATACTGTCAGCAGCTCTGCCGTTGTTTTACCCGTTCGTCACTGGCCACTGTCGGAGCAGGAGCAGACGGCACATGCCAACTATTTACAGCGCATACAACGAGATTCTGGGGCCTGTATCTGGTTGCAAGTTGATCTTACTTCAGCCGCTCAGGAGAGATAAATGCGCTGGCTGCCTTCACAGCTTTTACAAGAGCGCTGGCTGCTCTGGTTGCTGCCATTGACCATCGTGGTTGGCTATATTTGGTTTCATATCAGTGATGAATGGTATGCCTGGAACCGTTCCGAGGTGCAACAACATTGGACGAGCAATGTGAGTGAGTTGACCAATCTGGTTTATGAACTGCAGAAAGAGCGCGGCTACTCCTCCGGCTATTTGGCCAGCAACGGCAAGCAATTTCGAGCAGAACTGCAGATGCATCGTGCCAATACCGACCAGCATATACAACAGCAGATCATTTATCTTTCTGGACATACTCCTTTCAATGAAGAGGATGCCAATTTTCATTTATTGCTGGAAGAGATGTTACGGGAATTATCCCAATTGGAGTTGGTGCGTCGACATGTGGATGGACGAACGGTAGAGGCTCATGAAGCCATTGAAAATTATACTGGTTTTGTAAAAATAGTTCTGAAATTGATCAGCAAATTGGTTATCCAAATTGCCGATGTCGAACTGGTCAACCGTTTTTTTGTATTGCCTTCCTTGTTGCGTATCGGAGAAACATTGGGACAAGAGAGGGCTTTGTTGACCGATGTGTTTACCTCCGATCGCCTGTTGCCGGGCATGTATGAACGGTGGAATGGGTTGCAGGGAGAACGCGAGGCCCATATCGAAACTTTGCTGGCCCTATCCTCCAATCGTTATCGGGATATTTTCCAGGCGATGGACAACGAAGCGACACACAGCCAATTGAACCATTTTCGCTCGTTGATCGTCAGTCGCCATGCCGAGGGAGGATTTGCCGTAGACCCAAAAGAGTGGTTTGATGCGGCCACACGGATGATTGATCTGTTGCGGGATTTGGGGAGTACAATTCAGAAAGATACGCATTTGTTGGCAGCACAACGCATTCGTTTGGCTGCCAGGCAATTTTGGAAGCAGATGGCCGGAGGTATACTCCTATTGTTGGCGGTAGGTGCCTTGGCCATGGTGGCCACACTGGCCGGACGCAGCCGCATATTGCTGCGCGAGGTTGCAGAACGCAAACGGCACGAGGCTGAATTGAGCAAATTGCATCATGCTCTTGATCAAACCCCGATGACGGTGGTGATTACCGATATTGCTGGCACCATCGAATATGTCAATAAAACCTGTATTCAATCAACAGGTTACAGTCAGGAAGAGTTGTTGGGTCAAAATCCGCGTCTTTTGAAAACCAATTATACCAACAAAGAGGTTTATGCCACCATGTGGCGTACCATATTGGCTGGTGAGGTATGGCAGGGTGAGTTTTATAATCGTCGCAAGGATAAAGGCTGTTATTGGGAGATGGCTTCCATTTCGCCAGTACGGGATCCAGAAGGAAATATTCGCCATTTTTTGGCTATCAAGGAGGATATTACCGCCAAAAAGCTGCAGGAAAAGGAGGATAATTATCGGCGCAAGCTTTTGGAAATGGTGGCTTCCGGGGCTACGTTGGAGGAGATCTATGGCCTGGTTATGCAGTATGTCGAGGAGCTGTTTCCAGGAGTGGTATCCTGTTTTGCCATGGTCAATCGGGAGGAGAATCGCTTGCACTGCCTGACGGCACCGCGCTTGCGCAACAGTGGTCTGGCTGATTATCGCTGTCCGGCAGAACAGGGTATTGCGGTACAAAGTGAAGCAACCCCTTGTGCCATTGCCGCCCATCGCAAAGAGCTGATTTTACTCGAAAGCATTGATCAACAAACTCCCTGGTCGGCAAATGAGGGAAATATATGTCGCTTTGGTGTCCAGAGCTTTTGGTCGATTCCGATCATTGGTGAAGGTGGGGAGGTATTGGGCACCTTGGCCGGTTATGATCGGGAAAAACGTTTTGATGAGCATTTTTTTGGTAATCGTCTGGCGCCTTTGTTGCAACTGGTTGGCATTGCCATCAAGCGGCAACATCGGGAAGAGGCGTTGCGGATAGCGGCCAGTAAAGCGGATGCTGCCAACCGTTCCAAGAGTGCCTTTTTGGCCAATATGAGTCATGAAATTCGTACCCCGTTGCACGCCATCATCGGAGCATTGGAGCTGGCACAGGACTCTTCACCTGTCAGCGAGCATAGAGAACAACTGCAACTGGCATATGGTTCGGCACGTGCTTTGCTGATTTTGATCAATGATCTATTGGATTATGCCAAGATTGAGGCCGGACAGTTGCGATTGGATCTGGCACCGTTCAATCTGCCGGACTTGCTCAAAGAGCTGACAGCAACCATGGCTATTCCAGCCCGTAAAAAGCGTATTTTGTTGAGCTGTTCCCTGCCGGATGATTGGCCGGTGACGGTGTATGGTGATGGCAATCGGCTCAAGCAGGTGTTGATCAATCTGTTGGGTAACGCCATCAAGTTTACTCCGGAAGAGGGATCGGTGGAGCTGCGTGGTGAACTGATAGCCACACATGACGAAGAGTTGGAGTTGCTGTTTGATGTTCGTGATACTGGTGTAGGGATTCCAGAGGAGAAGCGGCAACGAATTTTTGATCGCTTTACCCAGGCCGATGAGAGTATTACCCGTCGTTTTGGTGGCACAGGTTTAGGTTTGGCCATCAGTCGGGATTTGGTAAACATGATGGGAGGGCGTATTGCTGTGGAGCCCAATCCGGCGGCACCTGTGGGAAGCCGGTTTTATTTTACCATTCGCGTCAAGCTCTTATCTGCAGGAGATGTGGCAGCTCTTATCCCGGCCAGCCATGAAAAAACATCCTTGTTGTCTGCAGCAGCCTCGGAAGAAAAAGGGACACAAGAGAGCTCTTTGTTGGCGGAAGCGGCCATTTTGGTGGTGGACGATCAACCGACCAATCTTAAAATCACCCAGGGCATGTTGGTACGCTTGGGCTGTCGCAAAGAGCAGATTGTCTGTGTGGCCGATGGTCTGCAAGCGGTAGAGCGTTATCAAACTGGTCGTTTTGATTTGATATTGATGGATTGTCAGATGCCGGTCATGGATGGCTATCAGGCCAGTCGGGCCATTCGGCAGTGGGAACAAGAACGTGGCAAACGACCGATTCCGATCATTGCTTTTACTGCTGATGTCACGGAAGAGAGCCGCCGCAATGGTGTGTCGGCAGGCATGGATGATTTTTTAAGCAAGCCGGTATTCATGGTTCCATTGCGACAGATGTTGGATATCCATTTGGGGCGCAAAGCGGAAGCTGTGGATATGCAGGAGAATAATGGTTAAGGGCATGGAGCAACCACTCTGGCAGGTGCGCTGGGTGGATTCGGTAGAAGAGATTGCTGCCGAATTGTGGGAGCTCTGTTTTCCACCTCCGTTGGAAGGAGTCTGGTGGTATCGGGCTTTGGAACGGAGTGGTTTGCAGGAGCAGTTTCGTTTTTTATATGCTCTGGTATTCCATGACGGAGAGGCGGTAGCCATCGCTCCCGCTTTTGTGATGGATGTGCCTCTGGATATTATTGCCCCTCCCTGGTGTTTGCCCCTGCTGCGTCTGTTGAGCCGTCTGGCCCCCTCTCTGCCCTATCAGCGCACCTTGTTTATCGGTTCACCCTGTTCAGAGCAGGGGAGCGTAGGCAGCCTGCCAGGAGTGGAGCGCCTACCTCTCCTGGAGAGCATACAGCGCACTCTCCCCGAACAGGCAAAACGCTTGCAGGCGCCGATGATCGTGTGGAAAGATTTTGCCGAATCCGATGGAGCGCTTTTGCGCACACTGGCGGCAAACCATGGTCTGTTTGCCATGACCAGTTATCCGGGTACTGTATGTGCGCTGCCAGAGGATAAAGAGAGCTATTTGCGCACTCTGTCTGGCAGTCGTCGTCACCAACTCAAAAAAAAATGGCGGCGCAGCGCGAGCGCCGTGGCGGTCGAAATGAGTGTGTTGCAACAGCCGGATGCAGAGAGCTTGCAAGAGATCCATGCACTGTTTGAACAGACCTATCAACGCGCAGAAACCAAATTTGAGCGACTCAACAGCGCTTTTTTTCAGTGGATTGCTCTGTCTCCACCAGCCCATTTTTTGCTGTTGCGGGAAAAAGAGAGCAAGGATCTGCTGGCTTTTATGCTCTGCTTTCGTTTTCCCGGTTATGTGGTCAATAAATTTGTCGGGTTTGATTATCAGCGCCCGCGAGAGTGGTTGCTCTATTTTCGTCTGTGGGAGGCCGCAGTGGATTGGGCGTTGGCCAATGGGGCCCGGTTTATTCAAAGTGGGCAAACTGTCTATGGTGCCAAAATCGCAGTCGGACATCTTTTGGTTCCTCTGACCAACTATGGCAGGCATCGCAACCCTGTTGTGCATTGGATTTATGGCAAAATTGCCCCCGGCATCTCCTGGCAGAGTCTGGATGATGACCTGGCCAATTATCTGCAAAGCCACTCACTTGCCTCCTTGAGCACTGTGTCTGAGGAAGATAAGGACAAAAAGTGTTAGTGTTTTCAGGAAAAATGAATTGACATGAGAAGATTTTCGATGTAGGGTCACTGATCTTTTCTTAGTTGGTGGTCGTTATCTGACAGCAAGCCAGAGCCTGAAACCAATGCCTCATCCTTTCGGAAATAAAGCATTTTCCGCGCGGTTCCGACTCCTTTACACAATTCCGGTCTTTCCCTTGTCCGGTCTTCGTCCAGCCATGAGTCTGCCAACCAGCACGCACCACCATGATCTTTCTTTGATTCTAGCAGGAGCATAACAGATGGCAACTCGTGAAATCGGAACCGTCAAATGGTTCAACGACAGCAAAGGATTTGGCTTTATTGAACGGAGTGGAGGTAAAGGGGATGCTTTCGTCCATCATAGCTGCATCAACGGTGAAGGCTTCAAAACCCTTGCCGAAGGACAGCGGGTCGAATTTAATATTACCCAGGGTGAAAAAGGGCCAAAAGCAGAAAATGTGACACCTTTATAAGCGATCGTGCCACAAATGCCGCCCGTTGTTGTTGACCGGGCGGCTTTTTGTGAGCGATTTGCCGCAGCAAACGAGAGTTGG
>NZ_RXIU01000023.1:21923-25712 GCF_004217665.1 Candidatus Magnetaquicoccus inordinatus
CATCGATGATGAAGAGGTCACCGAAAGACTTCTCCATCAAATTCTCAAGCATGAAACCGATTTTGAGCTGCATTTTTGCCCAGATCCCACCCAAGCCGTGCAGATGGCGGAGACCATTCGTCCGATTTTGCTGCTGGTCGATCTGTTGATGCCGGATGTAGACGGCATTACCTTGATTCGTCGTTTTCGCAACCGGCGCAGCTTCAGCCAGTTACCCATCCTGATGCTCTCCTCGGAAGAGGATCCCTATATCAAAGCCCAAGCCTTTGCCGCTGGTGCCAACGATTATCTGGTCAAACTGCCGAGCAAAGTGGAGATGATTGCCCGGTTGCGTCTGCACTCCCGAAGCTTTTTACGCAACAGTCGCCGCCATGGCAACACCGAGCTCTGCTCCGACATCATCCATTCCGATCTGAAGGGATTTTGGATTATTGATGCCCGCAGCCATCAGATCATTGAGGTCAATGATGCCTTGTGTGCCATGTTGGGTTATTCCCGTGAAAGTTTTATTGGCAAGACCCCCCTGGATTTTGTCAACACCGAAAATCGGGCGCCGATGCAGAAGGCGCTCTGTTGGATTCCCCGTACCGACAAGCGCATCCATGAGATCTTTCTCAACTCTCTCACCGGTCAACCACTCTATACCCGCTTTTGTGTGACCACTACACACAATACCTTGGGGCGGGAGGTGGTATCGGCATTTACCTTTCTCAATCTGGATCGACTCAATCTCGACTATTTTGAGATTCTTAAAAATGAATTTCGCTTTATTGCCGATTCGGTTCCTGGATTGTTGTGGCTCTCCAATCCAGACAATAAGAGAATGTTTTTTAACAAATCATGGTTGAATTTTCGCGGCGTGATTCTGGAGCAGGAGCTGGATGGCGGATGGCAACAGGGAGTGCATCCGGATGATCTGGAGCGCTATCAATTTTTTTCCAATGAAGCCTTCATCCATCTGCACCCCTACTCTTTGGAGTTTCGCTTACGTAACAGTCAGGGAGAGTATCGTTGGTTTTATGAAACAGCCTTGCCGCGCTTTGCGGGCAATGGATTTTTTATGGGCTTTTCCGGGAGCTGCGTGGATATTACCGAGCGCAAACTTCTGGAAGGGCGCATGAATCAGGTCAACTATTCTCTGGAGCAACAGGTATTATTACGCACCTCAGAGCTGCAACATGAGGTACAAGAGCGTCGTCAGGCGGAGTTTTTAGAGCGTCGTGCCAATCAAGCGCAAGGAGTAGTCAGCGATCTGTTGCGCATTGCTCTGGAGGATGCTCCGTTGACGGATCAGTTGCAGCGTGCCTTGCGGGCGATTTTGGCTGTTCCCTGGTTGACCATGCAAAAAAGGGGAGCAATCTTTTTGGCTGATCGTGCTGCCCGGCAATTGCAATTGATTGCCGAAGAGGCTTTGCCCGCATCCATTCGCGGCAGTTGTGCTTTGATACCCTATGGGCGCTGTTTATGCGGACAAGCGGCTGAAGAGAATAAACCGCTGCGCTGTTACAAACCGATTTCTGCGCATGCCGAAGAGGATGAGGCGCATGGCCACTATTGTTTACCCATTCAGTCCGGTGATCGGGTATTGGGTGTATTGCACCTGTATCTGGATGCCGACCGTGACAGCAGCCCCTTTGAAGAGGAGTTTTTACAGACAGCCACCAATGCCTTGGCTGTCTTGATCGAACATGCACAAATCGGTCAGTTGAAAGATGCCAAACTGCGCGCTGATGCCGAGAATCGGGCCAAAAGTGAATTTTTGGCAACGATGAGCCATGAAATTCGTACACCGATGAACGCCATCGTCGGGATGGCAGAGCTGTTATGTGCCGAGGAGATCTCCGATAAAGCCCGTCACTATGCCGCCAGCATGATGCAGGCTGGCGAAGCTTTGTTGACCTTGATCAACGATATTCTGGACTATTCCAAGATTTCGGCGGGTAAACTGATGCTGGAGAAAAAAGATTTTGATTTGCATCAGTTGTTGCAGGGTTTAAGCAAGCTGTTTGAGGGGTTGGTCAAGGAAAAGGGGCTGCATTTTGCTATTGAATTGGCTCCCAATCTGCCACGATTGGTCCAGGGTGATTCGGTACGGGTTTGGCAGGTGTTGGTCAATTTGCTCTCCAACGGTATTAAATTTACCCATCAGGGCGAAGTGATCCTGACTGCAGAACGGGTAGAGTTGCAGCAAGAGAGTCCTGAAGGAATTTTTTTACTGCGCTTTCAGGTGCGTGATACCGGTATTGGCATTGCACCGGAATTTTTTGTGCGTCTGTTCAAGCTGTTTGAACAGGGAGACAAAGCAATTGCCCGGCGCTATGGAGGGACCGGTTTGGGATTGGCCATTACCAAAATGTTGGTACAGTTGATGGCAGGCGAAATCGAGGTGGAGAGTACTGTAGGGGTAGGCAGTCTGTTTCGTGTCACCTTGCCTCTTGCCTATCCCAAAGTGGAGGAGCTGCCGGATCTGCTGGCAACAAGTCTGCCAGTGGCAGACGATGATCTGTTGACCTGTCGGGTGTTGGTGGTTGAGGATGATCCGGTCAATCGGGTTGTCGAGTTGGGTATGTTACGCCGCTTGGGGGTCCAGGCGGAGGTGGCCGAAAATGGGGTAGAAGCTTTGGAAAAGCTGCGCGAGCGGGAGTATGATCTGGTATTCATGGATTGTCAGATGCCACAGATGGATGGCTATGCAGCCAGCCATGCCTGGCGTCTGCATGAGGCCAGTGTACCGAGTCATCGGCGGGTACCCATAGTTGCCTTGACCGCCTTTGCCATGCAGGGTGATCGGGAACGCTGTCTGGCAGCCGGCATGGATGATTATATGACCAAGCCGGTACGGGGTAAGGATTTTCAAGCGATGCTTGCTCGTTGGGCACGGCCTGTCGGGCGACCGGAGGATGAGGAGAAACCATGATGGGAGAGTGGAAGATGATGAAAAAGATTGTGATGGTGGCCTGTTTATTGATTGCTGGTTGGTTGCTGCAACCGAGTATGGCAGTGGCAGCTTTGGAACAGATTCCTCTACCCGCAGGGAGTGATCAGTTGGCACCTTTGGAGCCGGATGAGCCGGTTGCTCGGAGTACCAAGCAGCCTGCTGCCGGCAGTCAAAAAAGCAATGCATTGCAACCGTTAGGGGGCAGTGACAATCGGCAGGCTTTGTCCAAAGGACAACCAGCGGAAGCGCAAGTGGCAACGGCAGGCAAGGCGAAGGCGGGTCAGAAAAAAGCGATTAAGAAAAAATCGGGTAAAAAAACAAGTAAATCAGTTCATAATAGTTCAGCAAAAAAATCGGCTAAAAAGGCCAAAAAGAGCAGTAAAAAGGCCAGATAAAAAAAGGGCTTTGACGGCGATAGCAGCAGTGCATAGTGATACTGCTGCCGGGTTGTTGGAGCAGCAGGTCTATTTTGCAAACGAACCGGGAGCGAAAAAGGGATGACTTTTTTGACTCCCGGTTTTGTTTTATGCGTTGTAACTATTCACCACCCAAAACAACTGTGGGTCCAGGGAGGGCAGCTCCCTGGCCGGGTCCAGGGATGGAATCCCTGGGATTTTGCTTTTAATCTTTTGCTTTTGGCGCGCTTTTCAAACCAAGCCGACGCGCTCTTTGCGTCGGCGCGGCGCGCCTAATGGAAGCAAGCTGTGCGGATTGGCGCGCATTGTTGCGCCAATTCGTACAGCATCCCCATGGGGGTAGAGTTGGCGAGCCAGTACGAACCTGAATAGTTACTATGCGTTATGGATATGGTGCGAAAGGGGGGAGTTGAACCCCCACGCCCGAAGGCACTG
>NZ_RXIU01000230.1 GCF_004217665.1 Candidatus Magnetaquicoccus inordinatus
CACGAGGGTATCATCGAGCGGGAACTCTGGGAGACAGTCCGCACCATCCTGGCCACCAACACGCGGGAACCACGCTCAAGCTCCACCCGGGTGCAAACACCCGCCGTACTGCGCGGCATCATCCGCTGCGGCCACTGCGACAGAGCCATGAAGCCAACATTCAGCAGGAAGAACGGACGAGAATACCGCTATTACACCTGCCAGTCAGCAGACAAAAACGGAGCCAACGCCTGCACCCTGCGGACAGTGGCCGCCGGGAACGTGGAACGAGCCGTATTTAATAACGTACAAGGCCTCCTGCGTACACCGGAAATGATGGTCCGCACCTTCCAGTCCATGGACAACGGCGACACCAAAACGCCGGAGAGCAAGGTGATGGAGTCCCTGCACAACCTGGGAGCCGTGTGGGAGGAACTCTTCCCAGGCGAACAGGCGCGACTGCTGCAATTGCTGGTGGCAAAGGTGAATGTCAGCCACCAGGGAGTCGTTGTGCATTTTAAATCCGGCGGGTTGCAGAGCCTCATGACAGAAATGGACATCGACAATGAAAGGAGTGTAGCATGAAAGGCACGTTGAGTACGGACGGCAAAAGCTTTGTGGTTCACATCCCCATGCGGCTCAAACGGTGGGGTGCCAAGGTGGAGATTATTGCGCCGCCGGGTACACCAGACTGGGCCCCTCCTCCGCCGACACCGCATCAGGCCATGCTCAGAGCGTTGGGACGTGTGCATCGGTGGCAGAAAATGCTGGAGTCCGGCAAGGTGGCCTCTATGCGGGAATTGGCTGAACAGGAAAAGATCGACAGCTCGTACATGTCTCGCATCCAGCGCCTGACGCTGTTGGCTCCGGATATTATCCGCGCAATCCTGGATGGTCGGCAACCGGAGTCGCTGACGTTGGGGGATTTGCTGGAGCCGTTGCCGATGTTGTGGAGCGAGCAGAGGGTGCGGTTGGGCTTTCCGAGCGACCGTTGACAAGAACACTCTCCAGATAAAGGGTATCCCAACTGAAATCCTGATCATGTGGCCAAGTGACATAGCCTGACACAGCCCGCACACGGCGAAAGTAGGCAGGGTTACGTAACTCCTGAAAAATGCCCTTGTCCAAATAGGGCGTGACGTCGAAACACCTGCGTTCCCCGTTGGCAAAGGCCAGCAGCAGAGAGTTGCTCTCCTCTGGGTCAACCGCAACGACCTTTGGATTACTCATATTTTCCTCACTTTAACGAATCAATGGGAAACATCGAGTGCCCTTCCATGGCCAACTTCCAGTCGGCGATCAATTCGTCACGATGGAGTTCAACCCATGCCTGGACAAGGCGAGTCTTTGCCTTGGGCAACTTGCCTGCCAGAATTCCCCCACCTCGATACCAAACACAGCGTTCATTTTCGCCATATTCCGCGTGGAGATGGGGAACGTGATGCTGTTTGGCATCGAAAAAAAAATATGCGGATGATCAACCCGTAGAACATCTAAACGACAGGCATTTCTCCTCTTTCTGCTACATAAAGTCATTGGGTCAGAGGCTTCACAACCGCTTTACGGCCCGCTTTTCCAGGGACCAGAGGCCGTTGCAACAGCGACTCCATTCTGGAAACGAACGATGTGTCCCCCATTGGTCGCCCCGTTCGTTCATGTCTTCGCAAAAGCTCTGCATCCTCTTCAGAGAGGTTTCTGGAAAGGAATGTGCCCCAATCTCCCACCCGTGTCAACAACGGCGAGGTTTTGACCAGTATATCGTCTTTTCCGGCAAGGTGTGCCTGGGCACTGCTCCATGGATAATCCGCCGGAGCGTCAACGATGCGAGCCCGCACCGGGTTGAGTTCCACGTAACGCGCTGCCACGTAGAGGTGCGCTTCATCCATGGGGAAAGATGCAAACCGTTCCTGCCAGAGGTGACCACGCCATTTCATACGAAAGTTGATGTGCCTGGTAAAACGCCGATGCGCCTCGCCGATGGCCAACCGTAGACTCTCAGCGACCTTGGGCACAGCAATCAGATGCACATGGTTGGGCATCAGACATTAGGCCCAGATTTCCACCCCGAAACGCGCACACCACTCGGCCATCAGGTCCAGATAGACATGATAATCCTGTTCCTCAAAAAAGGTCTGCTGCCTCCGATTGCCACGTTGGGTGATGCAGGAACAACAACACGAGCGATTCTGGCCATGGGTCATGTTAACCTTTTCAGGCTGGAAGAGAAATGGATATACTGTCCCCCGATTTCGATTTCCCCGATTTCCGATTACCCAGGCTGGAAGAGAAATGGATATACTGTCCCCCGATTTCCCCCCCGATTTCCCCAGGCTGGAAGAGAAATGGATATACTGTCCCCCGATTTCCCGTTTCCCGTCCGGCCAACGCGACGGGGAACCTCATCGCGCTAAATTGTGAGTCTACTCGATCTCATTCACGACCCCATACTCTTCAGGATCCATACAAACCCCTGAGACTGTCAACTGATCAATCCTGCGATATAATATTTTTTTCGCATAACCAGGAACGTGATGCAACTTTTCATCAATCAAGTTTACTGCAGCACCAGATTGCCCGCTTAGAGCAAGTTTCTGCGCCTCCATTTTCACCAACACATCCTGAAATTGCCTGTCATTCTTCAATAACTGCTTAATCCTAACCAATGCTTGATTGACACCTTCAAGGTCTTTCTGGCGGAACAATATTGTCAATTTTGTAAAATGTGGATATGGATTATTTGGATGATTTGCAATAGCCTCCTCTATGTATGCATGGGCAGCAATATAATCCTTTAAACAATACGCATAGAATTGAGCTTTTAAATTAAGATGCATTTCTTGCGATCTGTCAGACTTTGACTCAGAAAGCGAATCAATTAATAAACGTATCCGATCTTCAAACGTTTCCCAATCCTCACGATTGATTAAACACTTCACCAGGGAATCTATATGGTACTGATTATTAGGATTGCCTTCATGATTTTTCTCTGCCAAAGCTAGAGCGGATTTAAAATCCTCAATTGCGACATAAAGCTGTACGAGCTCTCTGCGAGCGCGGGAGGCCACCCTAGGTTCAAGAATTGCTTGTTTTTGCTGGCTGATTGCGTCTGTCACTCTACCAACTATACGATAATAAAACCCAAGCAAAAAATTCTTTTCGCATCCTGTAATGTGTTGTACCTCCGTCAGAAACCGCCTATTATTGCTTCTGGCTAGCGACAAGCAGAGATAATATCGAATTTCTCTCATAATATTCTCTCCTAAATGTCTAGAAGCGTTTATCACTTGGTCAGCAAGCCGTATAACATCCTTATAATTTCTATACTGATCATAGAGTTCCTTGATTGCCTTTAAAAAGTGAGATGGGACCAAGAATCTATATGGTACAACCTCTCCATTAAGGAGAGCTCTCTGGAGTGAAAAAATATAATCTGAAGCATCAACCTCTTCAGGGGTACAATTACTGATGAAGTTGCGAGCGTGCTCAGTCAATATTCTCTTATATCTATCTGGGATACCTATCTTCAATCGTCTCACATAATCTCTAATTATATCATTTACCCGAATATATTCCTTGTTAGATCCAAGCTGTTCACAAAGGGCTGCTCCGATAAATCGATCTATAACATTCCCCATTCTAGGCAAATCAATAAACTTTTCCAATAAATTCCAACTAATAAACTCAAACTCAGACAACAAAACCAGAAACTCTAAATCTTCTGAATTATCCTGAACTATCGAACCTACCAGCACAGAGGCCTTGTTCGAATTAAACTCTGTCAGTAGATGAATACGATTTTGTGCATCGCGAAGGCCATTTTCTCGGATAAGTGCCACCAAGTATTGAATCTGCTCTGGATAACCTGTTAAAACACCACCAAAATAGGAAAAAGTTTCTGAGGATAAATTTAAGCTCTCAAAATCAGATAATCTCTTAAACAATCCCATCCTCTCATTTGGAGTCAATTCAGGAACCTGGACATGGAAAAACAAATCTCCACGTATTTCGGGAAAATCAGGTCTGTACCTAGATGCAATCACAGCAAACACACTTCGACTTCCTGACAAAAATATCGAAAGCTCCTTAAACCATTTTGAAAGACATCTATCGTATGTAACAATACATCCGTTATCTTCTATAAGAAGCAACTCATTCGCTTTAATAATATCCCGACAAAGCAACACAGCAATCTCTAATTTCTCTTCAAGTGACTTATCAAGCAGCCCCTCTAATGATATAGTGTCAGAAAATCCAACATCATATACCTTAATGATAAAGTCCTCAATACCATCCTGAAGGGTCAATAAAATATGCGTAGGCTCGTATGAATCTCTAGGTACAGATGTAGCTTTCCTTATAGCATGACGGAGGACACTCCTGCGACCGACTGAGGGCACTCCAGAGGCAATAATACAACAGGGTGTCGGTTTGTCAAAATCGTTGAAACGTTCCTCTATTGCGTTAACCTGTTCGTGTCTTCCAACAAAAATTTTCTTTCTTTCCGCTAAACGAGGATGGTCATCCCATGAAAGTTCCCGTAATCTTTGCTGAATCAACCTAACCGCAACTGCAGGACGACTCACCAATCTAAGATTATAGGAGTCCTTCATCCATTGTGGAATTCTTAAATCTTTATGCGTTATGTTTTCGTCTATTATTAATGGATAGATGCGGCGAATTATTCCATCTGCTTCTCGACTTTTAGCTCCTAATATTTCTTGTATTACCCATTCTGATTGGAGCGCAGACTCTGATATAAAAAACACAAAAAGATCTGTCGCGTTTAACCCAATAAAAATCTCATCAATTGTTTTCATTCCAGATTCAAACGTTACCTTGTCATACACTTGACAATTCTTCGCGAGCCTGTCGGAAACAATCTGAACATAGCCAGCCTTGTCCTTACTCGAATGAGACAAAAAGGCTACTGGCATACCATTCTCCTTACCTACAAATAAAACGATAAACTCACTTCCCCCCACCCACTTGCCGACCAAGCTCACCAATGCAATGGCGTGCCCCCCGTCAGGGCCATAGCCAATCGCGGCAACCCAGCGACCGCGTGCAAAAGCGGCGCACCCACCAACGAGAAGTCTATCAGACGAAACAAACCAATGTAAAACGGAAAAAACCTGCGATCCAAAAAAATCCTGACTCCAGTTCAACTCCCGCCTCCCTACCATCATCCAGCCGACGGAAACCTGTTGACGCCATTACAACGCCCCCTGCGCGGTGGCACTCAAGGCGGCTGAGGACAAAATCTGATCATCATGGTGTCCGTGACCGGCCAATTGCACCGCCCTGGACCGGCCACCACCTGCGCCACCTGCCACACCCCACTACAAATCAGAAATCGGAAATCAGGGGACAGTATATCAATTAACTGCATTAACTGGTGAAAATCAGGGGACAGTATATCAACTAACTGCATTAACTGGTGACCGATGGGGAAATAAATATACTGTCCCCCGATTTCCAGCAATCCGATGGGGAAATAAATATACTGTCCCCCGATTTCCGAACCATCCTGGCCACCAACACGCGGGAACCACGCTCTGCCTCCACCCGGATGCAAACACCCGCCGTGCTGCGCGGCATCATCCGCTGCGGCCACTGCGACAGAGCCATGAAGCCAACATTCAGCAGGAAAAACGGACGAGAATACCGCTA
>NZ_RXIU01000231.1 GCF_004217665.1 Candidatus Magnetaquicoccus inordinatus
CGTCAGCAGCAGATTGTCATGCTTTTCCAGCAAAGAGAGGCCATTATCTTCGGCAAAATCGACATAGGCTTCATCGAGAACCACCACTCCCGGAGTTTGCGCACAGAGAGCCGAGACCGTGGCAAGCGGTACCACATGGCCAGAGGGAGCATTGGGTCTGGCCAAAAAGATCAGGGCAGGTTGTTGTGCCACCAGTTCGGGCAATGGCAGTTGCCAGTCGGTGTGCCAGGGGATGCCGATACATTGGGCGCCCTGGATTTGACAGAGACTGTGATACAGAGAGTAGGTGGGTTCAGGGACGGCCACACTGGCTCCGGGAGCTACAAAGGTACGCATCAGGATGGTGAGCAGGTCATCGGAGCCGTTACCCACCAGGATCTGCTCGGGATGGAGCCCATAAGCGGCAGCGGCAGCCTCTCGTACCGGACGCGCTGAGGGTTCCGGATAGAGGCGCATGCGGTTAAAATCGGCTTGTGCCAGGCTTTGCAGGACGGCGGCAGGCGGTGGGTAAGGGTTTTCATTGGTATTTAATTTAATGAAGGGACGTGCTCCATCCGGCTGTTCTCCGGGCTGATAGCCTGCCATGGCCAACACTTCGGGCCGTACCCAACGGCGAATATTCATGAGGGAACCTTTTCGTTTGTGATCCGGGAGGATATACTCAACACGGCATGGATTGCCCGTGCGCGCGGCAAGCGCCATGCTCGACATCTCCAAACCGTGGTGACCGTGACTCCAATGGAATTTATCCTGGCGATAGCCCAAGTCAATCCTCATGTTGGTGCCTTGCAGGAGAATATGCGCATGATGTTGCGTCAGATTCGTGCTGCGCAGGCTGCTGGAGCAGCGTTGGTGGTCTTTCCTGAATTGGTTTTGACCGGCTATCCTCCAGAGGATCTGCTGCTGAAGCCGCTTTTTTTGCAACGTTTGGCAGAGGTGGAGCAGCAGTTGCATCGAGAGTTGGCAACCAGCGGAGTCGATGTGATTTATGGCACAGTCCGGCACGGTGGGGAAGGGTTGTTCAATGCGGGAGTGTTTGTCTGGGCCGGGCAGGAGGTGGGCTATGCCGCCAAATGGCGCCTCCCCAATTATAGTGTCTTTGATGAGCAGCGCTATTTTGTGGCTGGGGATCGGGTACAGATATTTCCCTATCGCGGGGTGATGCTGGGGATCACCATTTGCGAGGATATGTGGCATACGGGAGAACCTTTGGCCAGTCTGGCGGCGCAGGGGGCCAGTTTGATCATCAATCTGAATGCTTCCCCCTATCATGTAGGCAAGCAGCAAGAGCGGGAGGAGATAATCCGCCAACGCATTGCCGAACATGGTCTGCCGGTGGTCTATGTCAATCAGGTGGGTGGTCAGGATGAGCTGGTGTTTGATGGTGGCTCCTTCGTGATGAGTCAGGATGAGCACGGTGCGGTGCAAAGGATAGTACGGTGCCAGTTTTGCGCCGAAGATCTGCGTTTTGTCCGGGTTGGCGCACGGATGGAGGCGCCGATTTTGTTGCAGGCTCTTGCTCTGGAGGCAAAAGAGGCAGAGAGTGAAGGGACGGTGGAAGAGGAGGTCTATCAGGCTCTCTGTCTGGGACTACGCGATTATGTGGGTAAAAATGGCTTTTCCGGAGTGGTGTTGGGGTTGTCGGGTGGCATCGATTCCGCTTTGACGGCGGTGATTTGTGCCGATACCCTGGGGGCAGAGCGGGTGGAGGCGTTGATGATGCCCTCACGCTTTACCTCGGTGGATAGCCTGGAGGATGCGGCAGAAGAGGCGGCCATCTTGGGAATTCGCTTGTCAGAAATCTCCATCGATCCGCTGTTTGCGCAGTTTCGTCAGCAATTGGCCCCTTTGTGGCAGCAAGAGGGGGAAACGGCAGTTGGCGAAGATGTGACTGATGAAAATATTCAACCCCGGATTCGCGCCACTTTGCTGATGGCGGTGGCCAACAAACGCAGCAAACTGTTGATCACTACCGGCAACAAAAGTGAAATGAGTGTCGGTTATGCGACCTTGTATGGCGATATGGCGGGCGGATTTTCGGTGCTCAAGGATCTGCTCAAAGATATGGTCTATCGTTTGGCGGCAGCGCGCAATCGTTGGGCCGTCGCCCGTGGTCAACGCCCACCCATTCCAGAACGGGTAATGCACAAGCCGCCGACGGCCGAGTTGCGTCCCAACCAGAAAGATTCAGACTCCTTGCCTCCCTATCCGATCCTGGATGCCATTCTGGAACGCTATGTGGAGCAGGAGCAGAGTCCGGAGCAGATTGTGGCAGCAGGTCTCGATGCAGAGACCGTGCGGCAGGTGATTGTGCGGGTGGATCGCAATGAATATAAACGGCGTCAGGCCCCACCCGGAGTACGTATTACCCGCCGTGCTTTTGGCAAGGATCGTCGTTATCCCTTGACCAATGGTTTTTCTGTGCGATGAAACGAGGCAAACAATTCCTGGCTTTAGCGTCTGTGTGCGTCTTGGCGCAGCGGGCGGGACAACGCCTTTCGTGATTGGATGAAAAGCGATGAATGTGTTCAAAAAAGGGGTACGCTCACGACCTGTACGTGGCAGCCAGGTACGCGAGGAGCCATTTGCGGCAGCAGTGGCGGAGAGTCCGGCAGTGGAACTAAGCCGTGCCTCACCGCCAAGCCCTATGCAGGTCGGAGCTTTTTTGCGTCAGGCACGGGAAAGACAAGGGTTGACGATTGCGGAAATAGCCCGACGTACCCGTATTCGCGACGTCTATTTGATGGCTTTGGAGGCAGGAGAGGTTGAAAAGCTGCCCGGCATGACTTTTGTTGCTGGTTTTTTGCGTTTGTATGCCGAGACTTTGGAGCTGGCAGATCGGAGTTTGATTGAGCGCTATTTGGAGAGCTCGGAAAATGATGGCACATTGAGTACCCGTTTTGTGCCAGCGCCGACCACCTCCCGTCACCGTCCTTCGGTAGCGCTGGTGTTGGGTGGCGTGCTGACGTTGTTGATGATGTATTATGTGTATGAAAACTACATTGCTCCGTTCTCGGCATCTTTGCGTCCTCCGCAGTTGCCGGCTACGCAGCCGATGCGTGCCGACTCTTTACCTCCTGGGGCCCGGCACAGTCAGGCCGACCAACCGGATCCGGTGCTGCATGACGGCAATGAAAAAGATAATTTTGCCGAAGATATGTTGGCACGCTTTTTTGAGCATCCCGGTAATGAAGGGGATGGTGAAGAGGAGGAGGAGACTCCGGCAGCAGGAGGGAGCGCTGCTGCCAAGGGCGGCACGATGACTGCTCGTTTGGGGCAGGCGGAGAGTGGCAAACAGAGTGCAGAGGGTGACGAGCCGACAGCCGGTATCTGGCAACGCAGCAAGGAGTGGTGGCAACGGCTGTTCCGCAGTGGCGAGAAGGATCGTGCAGCGGGCGAAAGTCGATCTGTTGCTTTATCGGTGACACCGACAGAGGCGACTCCAGAAAAGGTCATGGAAAGCAAGGCGGGTGGCGGGACAACTGCAGGGGCGCGCAGTGGGAGCACTCCAGGCGCTGCGGCTACAGGTGCAGGGACAGCATCTGCTGTTGTTGGGGCATCGATGCCAAATAAAGTACAGGAAGCAGCGGGTGGCAAAAGTGCGACCACTGTGGGCAAGCCAGCGGCAGAGCCCCCCGTAGCCAAAGCAGCCGATGCGTTGCCTGCTGGCAAAACGGCAGCACCGGGGGCAGGCAAGGTTCAGGAGCCGGTGAAGACGGTTGCCGATTCCAGCAAGAGAGTGGAGCCAGGCAAGGCAACAGAGCCAGCAAAACCCGTAGAGGCACCCAAAGTGGTAGAGGCGCCTAAACCCCTGGAACCGCCTAAAGCAGCCGAGACAGCCAAGGCGGTGGAGAAGCCGCCAGTGGTTGCCAAGGTGGTGGAGCCAATAAAAGCAGTGGAGCCAGCGAAAGCAGTGGAGCCAGTCAAACCGGTAGAGCCAGTGAAACCGGTAGAGCCAGTGAAACCAGCAGAGCCAGCGCGCAAGCCTGCAAGCAAAGAGAGTGGTGATCCATCGACGATAATCAGCAAGCGTTATCAGGAAAAGATCAATAGTCCTAGTGATTTGCAAGCGGAGTCCGAGCAGGCTGTCTCCCTGGTGGCCAGTGAGATGGTCTGGGTGCAGATTCAGGATGAGAAGGGATTGATAGTCAAGGATATGGTGATGCAGCCTAACCATATCTTTCGGGTTCCGGCAGGGGGACGTTTTACGGCAACTTTGGGCAATAGCTCTTCGGTGCGGGTACGAGTTGGCCAGCGTGAATTGCCTCAGTTGGGGAGCGCTGGTGCCGAGGTGGGTGGTGTGGAGTTGACAGCGGAGGCTCTGTTGCGTCGGGCCAAGCCATGAGAGATACACTGTTGAATGCGCCTCGGCGCTATAGCCGTCCGCTGCAGGTGGGTAGTGTCACAGTGGGGGGGGATGCGCCGATCAGTGTGCAATCAATGACCAACACCGATACCCGGCAGGTTGCTGAGACGGTAGCGCAGATTCAGGCTTTGGCGGCGGCAGGAGCCGATATCGTGCGTCTCTCCTGTCCTGATAGCGAGTCGGCCCTGGCGGTGGGGGAGATTGTGCGTCAGGTGTCGGTACCGTTGATTGCCGATATTCATTTTGATTATCGTTTGGCTTTGTTGGCGTTGCAGCAGGGGGTGGCCGGTTTGCGGATCAATCCGGGCAACATCGGTTCCCGACAGCGGGTGGCCGAGGTGGTGCGTGCAGCACGAGAGCGTCGGGTGCCGATTCGCATCGGTGTCAATGCCGGCTCCTTGGAGAAAGATCTGCTGGCTCGCTATGGCGAGCCCTGTGCCGAAGCGATGGTGGAGTCGGCCCTGCAGCACATCCGTATTTTGGAAGATTTGGACTATCCGGAGATCAAGGTCAGTTTGAAGGCCAGTCAGGTGGGGATGACGGTGACCGCCTATCGTCTGTTGGCGCGGCAGGTGGAGTATCCATTGCATTTGGGGATTACCGAAGCGGGGGGATTGTTGACCGGTACGGTAAAATCATCGATTGGTTTGGGTTTGTTGTTGGCGGAGGGGATTGGCGATACCTTGCGGGTCTCTCTGTCGGCGGATCCGGTGGAGGAGGTACGGGTGGGTTTTGCCATCCTCAAAGCGTTGGGCTTGCGCAGTCGTGGGGTAACCATTGTCTCCTGTCCAACCTGTGCCCGGCAGAGTGTGCCGGTGATTGAGCTGGTGGCACGTTTGGAGGAGTGTTTGGCGCACATTCGCGAACCGATTCAGGTAGCGGTGATGGGCTGTGTGGTCAATGGACCGGGCGAAGCGCGCGAGAGTACGGTGGGTTTGGTTGGAGGAGAGGGGGGGAATTTGTTGTATCGGGATGGCAAACCGGTCGGCAAGGTGGAGGATGGTGAGGCTTTGCCGCGGTTGCTTGCCGAAGTGGAGGCTGCTGCTGCCCGTTGGCGTGCCGAGCAGAGAGCTGCTGGTTGAAGGCTCAAATCAGGGCAGTCGCACTTAAAAATCAGAAAATTATTATGGAGGTCCAGGAGGAGATTATCTCCTCCTGGTGGGTGCAGGGCAAAGCCCTGCTGAAAATGTGCGGCGTTTCACAAAAGCGAATGCGTAGCATTCGCGCACGCCGCACAGATTTGTGCCCCGAAGGGGCACTCTTTGGGAGGGCGGACGCCCGACATGCACAGTT
>NZ_RXIU01000232.1 GCF_004217665.1 Candidatus Magnetaquicoccus inordinatus
GGTACAAAATCAGGACTAAAACGCGCCAACCTATTGTTTATAAATGTGAATTATTTGTTTTCTGTCCGAAAGTTCCGTTTAATTAGGATAATTGAGCTACGATCTGAATTTTCAGACATAAATTCTCCAACAGCAAATATCTAGATAGCACTGAAAGATAACGAAAAAAGTTGTGACCCTGCGCTTGACACCCCATCATACCGTTGATACATCGGCCTTGTCAACATTACAAACTCTAAAATCCGGGGACAGTGTATACATTTCCCCATCGAACACCAGTTAATTGATATACTGTCCCCGGATTTCCGCCTCTGTCCCCGGATTTCCGCCTGCCGTCCTGGACCATCGAAAAAGTCTCCACAGCCAAACCAGCCATGCTGGAGGAGTGGAGCCTGCGCATCCTGGACGCTCCAACCCTGAGTAAATCCGGGGACAGTATATCTATTTCCCCATCGAATCCGGGGGACAGTAAATCCAGTAAATCCGGGGACAGTATAAAATCAGGGGACAGTATATCTATTTCCCCATCGAACACCAGTTAATTGATATACTGTCCCCCGATTTCGGATTCAAGGAGTAAATCAAACCGGCCACATATTGTTATGATCTGGCCCTTCCATTGGCAAATCACAAACAGAAAACCAGATCCGTCGTTTCCCGGTTGGAAATCGAAATCGGGGGACAGTATATCTATTTCCCCATCGAACACCAGTTAATTGATATACTGTCCCCCGATTTCGTATTTCCCTGTCCCCCGATTTCGTATTTCCCCATCGAACACCAGTTAATTGATATACTGTCCCCCGATTTCATCGAACACCAGTTAATTGATATACTGTCCCCCGATTTCGGATTCAAGGAGTAAATCAAACCGGCCACATATTGTTATGATCTGGCCCTTCCATTGGCAAATCACAAACAGAAAACCAGATCCGTCGTTTCCCGGTTGGAAATAGAAATCGGGGGACAGTATATCTATTTCCCCATCGAACACCAGTTAATTGATATACTGTCCCTGGATTTCGGTCGGATTTCGGTCGGGATTTCCCATCGAACACCAGTTAATTGATATACTGTCCCCTGATTTCGATTTCGGAAGGAAGTTAATTGATATACTGTCCCCTGATTTCGATTTCGGAAGGAAGTTAATTGATATACTGTCCCCTGATTTCATTATACTGTCCCCTGATTTCATTCTGTCCCCTGATTTCATTCGACATCCTCCTGAGCCAAGAAGCGATACTATGCTGTTTGTTCATCACCAAACTGGAGATCGATCCCGTCAACGATTTGTTGCAAATCAGCCTTTGCGCTCATCAAACTATCCTCCACATGTCAAAATAAAAGAGGTCACAAAGATATTTTCCTTATCGCTTCCCTTGACTCTATGTCCCTTTTGGCCAATTACCCAACATCTCACGCACCTCTTGCAAACGGATACTGGCCACCTGCCATCCAGATTTGACCTGCTCCATCAACGGCATGCCAAGAGTAAAGGCTCCATTCACCCCGCTGACCATATCCTGCACCTCACGAAAAAGAATCGGTTGCTGCTGCATCATCCCGACAATTTTATCAAACAACTCCCGTTCCCGACTCAACAATCCTACCAACTGGCTGAAACGATCCTGCGTCTGTTCCGCCCGCTCTTGATCAATCTGAATCCGTCGAATGGTATCATAAGTGCGATTGGCAATACTCTCTGCCATCGTCAGATTGATATGCGCCAACTCTTTGATGGCATCAGAATAGACCGCAAAGGGCTGCGTAGCCTCCGAGCGCATCGCCTCGGCACTGGCATTGGTGGAGAGCAGGTTGATCTGCAGCGTGGTATCTTTCAACTGACGCAATGCCCGACCGGTCTCCGATTCGGTAGCCAACATTCGTTCTGCATCCTGGTGCAGGCTTTGAATCAACCCCTCCATGCGCTGCAATCCCTGCACGGTTTGACTGACCACATCCTGCATCTGCCCGGAGTAGATATGCAGCGAATCGGCATCCAAAACCATCTGCTGCATATCTTTCAGAGCCCGACTGACGGCAGGTCTCTGTTCACCCATCACTTGAAAAAGCTGCTGCGATAAGGGTTCACTGCCTTCCACGGTAATCTGCAACTGTTGCAGAGAATCCGCCAATTGATCCAAAGATTGTGTCAGCAGCTTATAGCGTTGCGCTTCCCGATCCTTTTGCACCTGCACAGTGATGAACAGCAACAAAATGCCAACCGCCATGGCAAAGCCCATCATCGGCAAAACCCGGTAGAAAAAACGGTCGCGTTGTCGTTCGGAATCGAGAGCTACATTTTGCGGCAGCAATTTGACCCTCTCGGTCACATCCTTGATTCCCCCCTCCAAACGACGTACCTCATCCTCCAAACCAGAAAGAAGGTTTTTTACTGTGGCAAAATGTTTATTGGCCTCCTCTTCGCCACTCATGGGATCTGCGGAAGTAAACCCTTCACTTCTGGACAAAAAATCATACTGATAGATGCTGCGAATCAACGAAGCGCCCAAATGTTCATAATCGCTGTGCGACTTTTCGATACCCTTGAACAGGGTTTTGATGGCATCAATCTCCTTGATGCGAGCTTCGGAATGGGCCAGATCCATGGCCTTTTGTGCCACATTGCGCCCTTCCAACACTTCATCACTGAAACGCTTGCCAGCCTGGACAAATTTTTCGTTGCTGACCTCAAACTTTTCACGATCACTGATCCGGGCATAAAACATCGCCTCATTAAAGCGCAACACCTGATCCAATTGATGCCTGGTCATCTCGGTAACGATATGGGCCAAGGGAAACTGCTCTCGATCAACGGCATGAATGGTCTCATCATAACGATCGATCACCAGCAAGGCATAGCTGCCGACCGCCAAAAGAAAAAAGACCAACACCCCATACAGGGTCAACAAATGCACTGTCAGTTGCAGTTTTTTGAACATAAAAGCTCTCCGGGCTGCAAGCAGCCACGCGCATCAGTTGAAGAGAAACCAGGCCATAGTCAACATCAACAGCGGATAGATGACGATGGCCACCGCATCCACTTTAGCGGCCAGCGGTTTTCTGCCTTTGATATGCAGAGCGCTGGCCAACACCGTTTCGATGATGGCAAAAAAGATAAAATAATAGGTGGTGGTAAAAAAGGTATCGATACGCACCAAATAGCCCACATCCACCTTGTTGACATTGTGAAAGGACATCGAGCTTAATAATGTGGTCACTCCCACAGTAAAGCGGGAGGCAGTAAACTCAAAGTTGATGAAAAACATGGCATAAGCCAGCAGGACCAAAACCAGCAAGGGCAGCAATTTTATGATATATTGATCGGTTTTGCGTTCCAACAGCACATGATAGTTAAACTGTGAATTGTTCATTTGAAACAGTTTATTGTTATATTTGGGATTGCGATAGCTCCAGATACTCTCCTGCTCGCTGGTAAACTGAATATGTTGAATATCTTTCCAGGCTTTCAATCCCAAATCTTTACGCAGAAAAGAGTCATCAGAAATATCGGTGACCAGAATCAAATCCTCTTTGTTTTTCACCTTGGGTTTGATACGAATTTTTAATACTTGGCGATCAAATGGATACTCTTTCAGCGGAAAAACCCCATCCAATTGGGCGCTGACATCATAGGAGATAAAGTTATTATTGGTTGCCTGATCATAATATTTTTCCCGAATGGCCGCCGCCAATACTTTTCCATAGGTCATTTCAAAGTTTAATTTTTCGTTTTGATCGGGATCCCAACGAAACCATAGCAGAAAATCTGCCACAAAATTGCCGGCCACCGGATCGAATGATTTGATTTCGTTGACATGCAGGCCGGTAAAGACCACTGTGGTTCGCTTGACAAAACGACCATCCATCTTGAAGGCGCGTACACTATCTTTGCGCGCTTTTACCAGCTCAGGATATTTTACATAGGTAAACTGGAAACGGGCCGGAACAAAACGTCCCCCCTTTACCTCACCGATGGCGATCGGACGACGACTGGAACCATGACTGTCGAAATAGATTGGTCCGCCAATACTGTCAATCGCATCCTCTTCACGAAGAATTTTACTCAACCACTGGCGCACCGAGGTGCGTACCGGCCCCACCTGTTGGATAGCACTGGCCAGCAGACGTACCGCTTCATAAGAGTGGGTTGCTACCCAGTCGGGATTGGTTTGATAGGTCTGTACAAAGTTGGCCTCATACAAACGAGCACTCTCCCCCAGAAGATTGGGCAAATAGGGGGTGACGGCATAGACATTTTCCGCATAGATACCGGCATTGCGGATAAAATGGGGTCCGCCCATGCTCTCACCACCGATAAAATCGGCACTGATTCCTTTATCCTTCAGCCATTTAATTATGTTTGCCGCCCCTGTATAGTTCATCGCCAAAAAGATGATCTCCGCCTCTGCCAAATTTTTCATATGCGGCAGCAGATCCTCTGGACGAAACTGAAGCGCATCCACCTCTACCACCTGCAGAGCTTTGCTGCCCTGAATGGTCAACTCACGGTTAAAAAAATCATTCAATGAGCGACCATAGGCGGTATTGCTATGAATGACTGCAATCTTTTGCCGCATCAAGCCATACAAGACATAATTGGCCAAAAATACCGATTGATAATAATCATCAGGAATGATACTGAAATTGCCCGGAAAACGACCGGTCACTGCCGGATTGGTTGCTGTTGGGGCAATCAGGGGGATACGATTTTCTTGATAGATGGGGGCAGCCGCCAAGGTAGGGGCACTGAAATAGTGGCCGATCACCGCCAACAGTTTATTGTTGCTTGCCAGCTCACGCGCAGCCTCTTCTGCCCGATTGTTGCCATCCAGACCACTGCGATCATCGGCAATGGCCAGTCGCAGTTGAATATTGCCCAACTCTTTGTTTTTGTTTATCTCATTGATTGCCAACTCCACGCCACGACGCATCGACAGACCCACCTCAGCAAAAGTACCGCTCAAAGGTGCAGCCAAACCGATATAGACAATCTCTCCCTTGCCTCCGCGCCAAGGTTGATACCAGGCGCTCCAGGCCAGCAGCAGACACAACAGCGTCAGCCCTGCCAACACCAACCAACGCCGTTTCTGTCCGGCACCATTCACAGTCTATTCTCCGAGTTCACAGCCTATTCTCCGCGTTCACGGCAAATCTCCCTGAGCCGGTCGTTCCTGAATGCTGTTTTGCATCCGTCCATTGCCACGACTCCCTCGCAAACCAAGAGTTTCCCTCTGCTCTTTTTCCTCTTCCTGAGGTTGCTGAGAGTTGCTGCCGCCAAAAACAAAATCGCCTGGAGCGGCTCTCTCCCCTGGTTGCCATTCACTGCGCGCCTTGCCTTCCCGCTGGCCCAGAGTATGGCTGTAGCGCTCCCGATCCTCTGGTCGCCGCTCAAAACGCTCGGCTGCCACAAGATCCCCGCCCAACCCATACAAAAGGGTCACCACCAAGCATAGCATTTTCCGTGCTCGGCAACCATCCCGAATGGCTCTCCAGACATGGCAATCGCATTTGCCAATTTCTTCACTGTTGCCACAAGCGAAACTGTGCATGTCGGGCGTCCGCCCTCCCAAAGAG
>NZ_RXIU01000233.1 GCF_004217665.1 Candidatus Magnetaquicoccus inordinatus
ATTTTTTGCAGAACATCCGCCAAGATTATGATCGAGCGGAGGAGTTGTATGAGCGAGCGTTATCCGCCGATGCGAATGATGCCAATAGTTTGGGCAACTACGCCGGTTTTTTGCTTGGCCGAGGAGAGTTGGCAGAGGGCAGCGCATTTTTGCGCAAGGCATTGGTACAGCCGAATCTGCCGGAAGCGCTTCAGTTGGAGCTCTGTTTTTATCGTCTGGCGCATCTACCAGAGGAGTGGGCGGAAGCCTTGCTTCTGACAAAAACTCTCCTCACCAACAAGGTGCGCTCTCCCGGTTGGGATCTCTCAATCAACTGTCAGCAGGCCGCGCAACAAAACCATCCACACAGCGCCTTTCTTAACCATCTGGCCCAGGTGATCGCCAACACTGCAGAAATCGAAAGCCTCACTCCCTTTGCTTGCTGGAATACTCTCGATTTATAAAATTGCCCGTTTTGCTCATCTTAAACTTTTTGATTGTCTTGAGTGCTATGAGCTCGTTGAACTGATTGCGAAGATGGGTTACGTTTATTGAATGGTTTGCGCACCGTTATGTATCTAATATCGTTTAAATAACAATCTGTTCTGTGAGAGCAGTAACATCTTGTTTAATACCCTCCCATGGAACGTTGATGACCCTCTCTTTGCCTATCCTCGCCGGCAGAGGTTATGGCTATGTGGTCGGATATTATAAACGAAAACTTGGCGCGTTCCCGCAAAGTGGCCTCTAAACCGCAAAGGGTGAGTCGGGCGTCCGCCCTCCCAAAGCGTGCCCCTGCGGGGCACAGACGCAGGAATCTGTCCTGACCTGCCAGGAGGAGATAATCTCCTCCTGGACCTCCCTAATGGTTGTTCTGTTTCGGATAAAAAGGCAGAACATAACCAATTTTCCTATTCATGCGCAAAATGTCCCATCGCAGCCCGTAAATTTGCCTCCGCATCAATCAGAAAATTTGCCCGTATCACAACCCTCTCGCCCTCTTTTACCCCTTCCAAAACCTCCGTATAACCATTGCCGCGATTGCCAGTCCGAATCACACGCGGCTCATATAGCCCCTCACCACGCTCTACCAATACAACCTGACGCGAACCACTATCCAAAATCGCCGAATCAGCAACCATCACCCCTTGCTTGGTCATGTTCGGATTGCTCAATTGCACCGTCGCATATAATGATGGTCGTAATGCCCCACCCTCATTGGCTAACTCAATCCGTACCTTTACCGTGCGCGTCTCCGGCGTGAGCAGAGGATAAATAAAGGAGACCTTGCCTGTAAAACTCCGCCCAGGCAAACTGTTAATGGTTACCTCAGCCGACTGCCCTACCTCTACCCAAGGCAAATCCTGCTCAAATATCTCCGCGATCACCCATACAGTCGATAAATCCGCAATCCGATACAATACCTCCCCAGGCATCACCCGCATGCCTCGCAACGCACCCTTTTCCAAAATAACCCCAGAAGCCGGTGATTGAATCACCATCCGCTTCTCCGCCTTGCCCTCGCTGCGTAACCGCTGTAACGGTCCCTCACTGATCTGCCAGTTGCGTAAACGCGCCAGGGCCCCTTCCGCCAACTGCTGCGCCGTGCGCCGCGTCTCCTCATCGGCTCCCTGCAAACTTTTCTCCGCCCGCAAGGCCGCTAAATACTCCTCTTGCGCTACCTGTAACGCCGGACTATACAAGGCCAATAACGGCTCCCCGCGCCGCACTGTCTGCCCGCTGGCATCCGCATACAACTCCTCAATCCACCCTTCATACCGTAAAGAGACAATATGCAGCCGTCGCTCATCTACCTGCACCGTGCCCAAAGCACGTACCGAACGCGCTAACGGACGTATCGTGACCAGCTCGCTCTTTACCCCCAATTTTTGCACCTTGTCTATGTCAATGCGTACCGAACTGCCCGACGCAGCCCCTCCCTCATCCGCATAGACCGGTATATAATCCATCCCCATCGAATCCTTTTTGGGTACCGGTGAGGTATCCGGCAAGCCCATCGGATTGCGATAATAAAGAATTTTTTTATTCTCTCCCTGAGCGCTGCCACCGCTCTGTTCCACAGCCCCTGACGGGTTTGTCAACAGTCCAACTATCCCAATCGCCCACAACAAGCGCCATCCTCTGCTCTTCACAATGCACCTCCCACCAACCGCTCAATCTCCGCCAAGCGCACCTGCTGCTCAAACTCTCCCTTCAACAGCTCAATCTGAAATTTTTTCAACCGCTGCACCGCATCCAAAACCATTAATGCCTCGCTGTTGCCGGTCTCATAACCTTTGAGCGCCGCCTGCAAGGTGATGCGGGCTTGCGGCAACAGAGTGTCACGGGTGATTTGCGTAATTTGTCGTGCCTCCTCTAAAGCTGATAACGCCTCACGCAAGGCACTCTCCACCCGCAACTCCTCCCCTTGCAAACGCTGCTGTGCCGCCAAGCGTTTGCTGTTTGCCTCCTGCTCCACTGCCCGACGCCACTCTCCCTGCCAAGGCAGATTGATGCGTACCATCGCTTCATAACCATCCTGACTTCCCTCATCCCGGCGTTCCACCAGACCAAAACCCAGCTCCAGATCCGGCCAACCACTCTTCTCTGCCAAACGCAGACCCTCTTCCGCCGCCTGTACACGCGCCTGACTCATGTGCACAGCCGGATTTGTGCTGCGAGCGCGTGGTAAAAGTTGTTCAAAAACAAGTGATTCAGGTACAGGAAGAGGTCGTAAAGTCGGATGTTCCACTAAAGGAGCATGAGCCGGTCGGTTGAGCAGGGCGTTCAAACGGGCACGAATACGCTGCCGCTCTTTTTGTAAACGAACCTGCTCCATGCTCATATTGCCTCGTTCTGCCTCGGCCATGGTGGCCTCCTGCATCATGGCCTGCCCATGTTGATAACGAAAGCGAGCATAATCCACCACTACCCGCACAATACGCAGCAACTCTTCGGTCTGTTCCTGTGCCAAATGGACGCGGTGATAGTCGGCATAGGCGACCTTCACCTTCATTTCCAGTTCGAGCAGGCGCTCTTGATGTTGTTGTCGCAACTCCTCCTCTTCGGCCATCGCTACCGCCTTGCGCAGGTCACGCTTGCCCCAAAACGGGATCTCTTGTTGCAAGGTATATTTGGTGGTGGCGACGCGACCAGGCCAGCCAGAGCTGTTTTTGCTGATTTCATCAAGGGTAAGCAGCAATTTTGGTTCCGGCAGGGCATCAGAAGCGCTGGTTCTGGCAGCCGCAGCTTCGGCATCGAGCGCTGCCGCCGCCAGATCAGGGTTCATTTGCCGGGCGATGGCGAGCAGTTCATCGACTGTGCTTCCCACAGATGGCAAGGGCTCTTCAGCCCCGCTCAAAGTGCTGGTCAACAGAAGCACAAGCCATCCCATGCGCAGAGGTGATTTTTTCATTGTACTGTTTCCAAGTCTGTTGCTTGTGGCACTGAATATTCAGGCAATTCACAGGTGTAAAGTGTATACAGTTGCGGTTTTTGCCTTGAATAGGCATCATACAGGGAGAGCAGGATCAAGGCCAGGAATGGATACTAGGGCAGGGTGAGTGGTGATGGTCATTTTAGGGTTGCATCTCTTTCATGATGCCAGCATGGCTTTGTTTGTGGATGGACAACTGCTGGATTTTGTCGAATTGGAACGGATTCGTCGGCAAAAGCGGGCCAGTTTTCTCAGTTCGGCAGAGATTCTTGCGTTTCTTGCAGCCAATCATCTTGCGCTTTCTGATGTGGATGTCTGCGCCATCTGTATGGGTGAGGTTGCGGAGAGAGTGGTATTTTATGATTGGTGCGGTGATCTACGCATCGAACATGGTTGCAGTGGGATTATTGATTATCAGGACTATCTGGCGGGAGCTCTTGCCGGAGTGGTGCCGGTGCCTATGCTCTCCCAAGAGGGGGAGACACCGGCACGAGTTGTCTATTTTGAGGGTATGCAAACCTATATTCATCAGGATAATTTTGCCCATTCCAGGGATCATATCCGCAACGAGGCGGTATTGGCAAAAAATTTACGCGCCGCCATGCTCAGTCGCATACAGTTTTCCATAGCGGGCGTCTCGCCACGAGCCGCTTTTTTTGTATCGCATCATGCAGCGCACGCGCAATATGCCCTCTCATTTAGTCGCTTTCACAGGCCGTTGTTGGTGACGGCCGATGGCTTGCTGGGCGAAAGTTTTTTGGGGGGAGGTATCTATTTTGCTCGTGATGGCGGTCTTTATCCGCAGATTGCCCATGCCTCTCCGACCAGTGCCATCTATTGGCATTTGGGGAGCTTGTTGGGTTTTAATGATCAATCTGGTCCTGGAAAATTGATGGGGTTGTCGGCATATGGTCTGCCGATCTATTCCGATGAGCGCTATGTGGGCACTATCAGTCAGTTGCGCAATCGTGGTTTGATCCCGGATGTCAGGAATTATACACGCGCCTTCAAAAGATATTTTATCGATAAAATTTGTCAGGAGAGCGGAATCACCCACGAGCAACTGTTCAACCGTTTGCTGGCATGGGATCGTCTGAGCCATCCCCCGGAGTTGCAGGCCAATATTGCGGCCAGCATTCAGGATATGTTTGCCAAAAATATAATCGATCTGCTGGATGCTGCGGTGACCTTTGCCAGGCGCGTCAAATACTCTTTTGATGGCATCTCTCTTTCTGGAGGTGCCTTTTTGAACTGTCCGGTCAACAGTTTTTTGTATAGTCGCTATGGCAATGTGGATCTCTCCCCGGCTGTCAATGATGAGGGGATTGCGTTGGGAGCGGCTTTGATTTTTGTCAATGATGCTAAACCTGGCTCCTTTGCGGGCAATTTGGCTCCGCAGAGCGCCTATCTTGGTCGACAGTATGATGTCGAAGCCTGCATGAAAAGAGATTTTCCCCGTTATAGTGAGCGCTTGCGGGTGGTGGGTGAGGTGGATCCCTTGCAATGGTTGGCTCTGCAACTGCACCGCAACAAATGCTGCGCTTTTTATCATGGCAGAGGGGAGATCGGACCGCGTGCCTTGGGGCACCGTTCCATTTTGGCCAATCCACGGGATTGTGCGCTGGCCGCACAAGTCAACCAGATTAAAAATCGCGAACAGTGGCGCCCCCTCGCCCCCATGGTGAGCAAAGAGAGCCTGCACCACCATTTTAGCGGGATACCAGAGGACTCCTATTATATGTTGTTTAACGCCCGCGTCAAAAATCTTTGTCTGCCCGCCGTGACCCATGTGGATGGCACTGCACGGGTGCAGAGTGTAGTGCCCGAGAGTGGACCCGTGTATGGATTGCTCAAACAGTTTGCCCGCTATTCTGGAGTGGAGGTGTTGCTGAATACCTCTTTTAATGGGCGCAACGAACCGATTGTCGAGACCCCTGGCGATGCTCTCGAATCCTTTGTACGCATGCCTTTGGATTATCTCTATCTGGATGGCTATCTGTTGGCCAAACGCACTGAATAATAGAGGGGTGTGGTTGGACAATGCAGGCGTGGATGCGTTGCCGTTATCCACGCCTTTTTGTAACTATTCACCACCCAAAACAACTGCGGGTCCAGGGAGGGCACCTCCCTGGCCGGGTCCAGGGATGGAATCC
>NZ_RXIU01000234.1 GCF_004217665.1 Candidatus Magnetaquicoccus inordinatus
TTGCCCTGCACCCACCAGGAGGAGATAATCTCCTCCTGGACCTCCATAATAATTTTCTGATTTTCAAATGCGATTGCCCTGACACATTTTGTTTGCCGAGCTCCGTAAAACAGCCTATTGTCTACACTCCTGCTTGCCTTTATCGTCGCACATGAGGCATTCTGCAGCAATCGCTATTGCAGCACCTATTCCCCTTGCGTGGTTTGGAAAAAAGATGAACAAACAGAGGGTTGCTCTCCTGACTGCCGCTCTTTTTTTGTTTTCGTCGCCTCTGTTGAGCGCGACCAGCATGATCCAGAATAAAGGCTCCGACACCCTGGTCAATGTGGCCCAGGCGTTGGCCGAGGCTTATCGACAGGTCAAGCCTGATGTGGCCATTGCGGTTACTGGTGGTGGCAGCGGTACCGGTATCGCCGCCTTGATCAATGGTACGGTGGATATTGCCAACTCCAGTCGGGTTATCGAAGAAAAAGAGATAAAGTTGGCGGAAAAAAAGGGCAGCCATCCACAGCCGTTGATCATCGCTTATGATGCCCTTGCAGTATTTGTGCATAAAAACAATCCTATGGAAGAGATCTCTTTACAGCAACTGGCCGCCATGTATGGCGATGGCGGTACCATCAACCGTTGGCCACAATTGGCTGTCGAGGTTCCGGGTTGCCAGAAACAAAAAATTATTCTCCTCTCCCGACAAAACAATTCGGGAACCTATGAATATTTTCGCGAAGCGGTTTTGCGAAAAAATGATTTTGTTTTAGGAACCCATGATATGCACGGCTCCAAGGATGTAGTCGATTTAGTCGGCAAGACCCCTTGTGCCATCGGTTACAGCGGCATGGCCTATGCCAGCAAAAATACCAAAATGTTGCGGATTAAAGTGCATGAGCAGGCAAAAGCGGTGCCTCCCACTGTCGCCACATCGGTGGACAAGAGCTATCCGATTGCCCGCCCTCTGTTTATGTATACCAATGGCGCTCCCAGTGGCGAAATCAAAGCCTATCTGGATTGGGTGATGTCTGCCGCTGGGCAATGCCTGATCAGCAAAAAAGGCTATGCCCCGGTGCATGAGCTGCACTGCCCTCCCTGAGTGGCATGCTTTTTCTCTGCCCTGCCTGTTCTCTTGATCAAGGAGATGATAGAAGCGATGGCTGTTTATGAACAAAAACTGCAACAGGATCTCAACTCCATGCGCGGAGAGATTATTAAGCTGGGCGAGATGGTCAGCCGAGCCTTGAGCGATAGTTTGCAGGCTCTGTTTCAGGGGGAGTATACCCTGGCGCAGTGGACGGTGTTGCGTGACTTTCCGATCAATCGGCAATGTCTGCGTCTGAATAAACAGTGTCATTTTTTTATTGCCCGTCACCTGCCCAGCGCCGGCCATCTGCGTTTGGTCACCTCGGTCATGCAAATGATCATCGAACTGGAGCGGGTCGGAGATTATGCCCGTACCATCGCCAGAGAGACCATTCATCTGCAAACCATTCCCACCGGCAGCATACAGCGCCATCTGCAAGAGATGGCCCATCATACCCAGGATATTTTGTACAAAAGCATGGAGGCCTTTGCCAAGGAGGATGTGGCTTTGGCGCGCTCCACTTTGACCAACAGCAAGCAGGTGACGCTTGATCTCAACCGTTTTTATGAAGAGCTGATCTCTACAGAGAGTGCAGAAAATGGCCGCGACAAGGCGATTCAATTGCTGGATATGCAGAGTATTGCCTATATGCTGGAGCGGGTCAGCAACCGTGCCGCCAACATCTGTGAAGCGGTGCTCTTTATTTTGGCTGGAGAAACCGTACCGGTACGCCTGCATGAAATCGCCTTTTTGGAGAGCGGGGAGGGCTCTCTGGCTCTGCTGGCGGAGCTGCTGGCGCGCAAAGGTTATGGAGAGGTGGCCCGTTTTCGCAGCGCCGCCCTGCAACCGGCGGCCACGCTGCATCCGGCGGTGCAACAGTTCATGGAGCAGCGTGGGTTGACTCTGCCCCAGCAGCAGGTGCAGTCGCTGGCGCAACTGCTTCCTGCCCTCCATGATATTCACATTCTTGTCACTCTGAATAATCCCATCAGCCACTATGGGCTGACCATTCCCTTTCATACCACAGTTTTGCAGTGGCAGGTCGGCAGCGTGTCTGATCTGGAGCAGGCAAACGCCAGCAGTGTCGAAGCCATACAGCAGGCTCTGGTAGTGCAGATGGCCGAGCTGATGACTCTCCTGGTTGGAGAGGAGGGGGTATAAGATGGAGCAACCTCGCTCGGCACCTCCCCTCGGCACTCTTCTCGATGATGCCCGGGATCGGGATTGGTATATCGATCAATTTTTTCGTTTGCTGATGTTTTTGTGTGGCATTTCTGCGGTGGTATTTGTGTTGGGGATCTTTATCTTTGTGTTCAAAGAGGGGTCGGGATTTATCATCCAGCAGATGGATTGGGCCGAGTTTTTTCTGTCGCCAAAATGGCGACCCACTTCGGCGATTCGTGCCACCTATGGAACTCTGGCCATGGTTGCCGGTACAGCGGCAGTGACCCTGATTGCCATGGCGGTAGCCCTGCCTCTCTCCTTTGCGGCAGCCATCTTTATAGCCGAGTTTGCCCGTGGCAGAATGCGCGAGTGGTTGAAGGTGATCATCGAGCTGCTGGCGGCTATTCCCTCTGTGGTGTGGGGCTTTATTGGTCTGATGCTGATCAATCCGTTGCTGATTGATACCTTTGATGTGCCCATTGGTCTGAATGTGCTCAATGCCGGTCTGATTCTGGGTTTGATGGCCGCACCGATCATCACCTCGATTGCTGAAGATGCGCTCAAGGCGGTGCCCGATACCTATCGTGAAGCTGCCGAGGCATTGGGTGCCAGCAAGTGGCAGGTGGTCTACAAGGTGGTGTTGCCAGCCGCCAAAAATGGATTGTTGTCGGCAGCTTTGCTGGGGATTGGCCGCGCCTTTGGCGAGACCATGGCCGTATTGATGGCCAGCGGCCATGCGTTGACCATTCCCAGCTCCCCTTTTGACTCCATCCGGGCCTTGACTGCAACCATTGCGGCCGAATTGGGGGAGACGCCAGTGGGATCCGATCACTACCAGGCGCTGTTTGCCATTGGCATCTTTCTCTTTACCATCACCTTTTTGATCAACATGAGTGCCGACTTTATTGTGCGCGGCATCAAGAATCAATGAGCACTCCATGACTCCTTCTCAGCCCCTCGATTGGTCCCTTTTTCGTGCCGAAGCCATCAACCGGCAGAATGATCGCTTGCAACATCTGTTCATGATTTTGTTTGCCTTGATGGCGCTGTTGCTGGTAATTCCGGTGGTCATGATAGTCATTATTTTGCTGCAAAAGGGGTGGTCGGCGCTCAGTTGGGAGTTTTTGACCACCTTTCCCAGCAATGGCATGACTGAGGGAGGGATCTTTCCGGCGCTGTTGGGCACCATTTGGTTGGTGGCGATCTCGCTATTGGCCTCTGTGCCTTTGGGAGTGGCGGCTGCCATTTATCTGAGCGAATATGCGCGACAGGAGCATTGGTTGACCCGGGTGATCAATCTGGCCACCATCAATCTGGCGGGAGTCCCTTCCATTGTGCACGCCTTGTTTGGTTTGGGGGCCTTTGTGGCCTTTTTTCGTCTGGGAACCAGCATTCTGGCTGCCAGTTTGACCCTGGCAGTGATGACTCTGCCTGTGGTGATTGTCTCCTCCTGGGAGTCGCTGCAAGCGGTACCACAAGCCTTCCGGGAGGCCTGCTGGAATATGGGGGCGACCCGCTGGCAGACCATACGCCATGTGGTTTTACCCAACGCTTTGACGGGAATCTTGACCGGGATCATTTTGCAGGTTTCGCGTGCTGCCGGGGAGACGGCGCCTATCATGTTTACGGGCGCGGCATTTTTTCTGCCCTATCTCCCTTCCGGGGTTATGGATCAAACCATGGCCTTGGCCCTGCACCTTTTTACCATCTCCACCCAGGTTCCTGATGTGCCCGAGGAGATTCCCTTTGCCGTGGCTTTGGTGCTGTTTGCGCTTGTGCTGTTGATCAATGCCGGCGCTATTGCCCTGCGCATGCATCTGCGCAGCAAGAAAAAGTGGTAGGCAAGCATCTCCTTTTGCATCCGAAGGTAAGAGAATGAGCAACCAGTCAACGGCGCACCACAACGAAGAGCCCAAAAGCCCTTTGTCACACTCTTCCGCAGCGGTCGTCTTATCAACAACCTCAACCATTTCTACTGCTGATGCTCTCCCTGCAAGCGCAGAGAGAGAGGAGGCACAGGCAACGGTCAAGGTAGCGGTTCGTGATTTGAGCATACACTATGGGACGACGACCGCTCTTTCGGGAGTCAGTTTGGATATTGCCGCCAACGAGATATTTGCCATTATCGGTCCGGCCAACAGTGGCAAAAGCTCGTTTTTGCAGGCGATTAACCGTATGGATCTGTTGCGCCACAACATGTCGGTCAGTGGCAGCGTTTTGTTCAATGGTATAGATACCCGTTCTTGGCGCAATGTATATGCCTTGCGGCGCAAGATTGGGGTAGTATTTCCTCTTCCGGTGGGGTTGCCGTTATCGATTTATGACAATGTGGCTTTGGCTCCGCGCTTGCGGGGGATCAAGAAGCCCTCTCTGCTTGATGAGATTGTCGAACGCTCTTTGCGCCGTGCTGCGTTGTGGGATGAGGTCAAGGATCGGCTGCAGGCGTTGGGCAGTCTGTTGTCAGGGGGCCAGCAGCAGCGTTTGACCATAGCCCGTGCCTTGTCTCAGGATCCTGAAGTCTTGATGTTGGATGAGTTTTCCATTGCCGTGGATCCGGTGACCACCATGCGCATTGAAGATGTCTTGAAAGAGTTGAAACAGCAGATGACCATTATTCTGGTGACCAATCTGGTGCAGCAGGCCAACCGATTGGCAGAGCGCACGGCCTTTTTTCTCAATGGCGAGTGTGTTGAGGTTGGGGAGACAGAAGCGTTATTTGAGGGTCAGGTTCAGGATCAACGCACCTTGGACTATCTGCAGGGTCGCTTTGGTTGAGTAGTGCTGCTGCAACGAGGAGAGGAGTGAAAGCAGAGGATGAGCAGTCAGGAGTCAGCAGCAGACATTGCCATCAGAACACGTGATTTGAACCTTTGGTATGGTCACTATCAGGCGCTGTTTGCGGTCAATTTACAGATCAAGAGATGGATCATCACGGCGATGATCGGCCCCAGTGGATGTGGCAAATCGACTGTGTTGCGCAGTGTGGATCGGATTAATGAACGTTTGGGATATGTCCGGATTGATGGGGCTATAGAGGTGTTGGGCAAGAATATTTATGATCCGGATGTTCATTTGGCGCAGCTTCGCAAGCAGGTAGGGATGGTTTTTCAGCGTCCCAACCCGTTACCGATTTCCCTGTATGATAATGTATTGTTTGGCCATCGCCTGCACCGTTCAGCCGACGAGCGGTTCAGCAAGGAGGAGGAGGATGGTTTGGTGGAGGCGGCGTTGCGTCGGGTATTGTTGTGGGAGAAGGTAAAGGACA
>NZ_RXIU01000235.1 GCF_004217665.1 Candidatus Magnetaquicoccus inordinatus
TGCATGCCCATGTCCTTCCTGACATGCTCGATGTCTACACGCCCAAAGGGGATCGCTTTACCTTTCCTGTCGATTCAGTAGTGGTTGATTTTGCCTATCTGGTCCATACCGAATTGGGCGAACATTGTACCGGCGCCCGCATCAATGGCATTCAACGCCCTCCTGAATATCCCCTGCGCGATGGCGATGTGGTGCGTATCCTGACCTCCAAACAAGCACAGCCACAACGTGCCTGGCTGGATGTGGTCAAAACCGCCCGTGCCCGCACCTTGATCAAACAGGCACTGAAAAATCCCAATATCTCCGTCCGGGGCATCTTGCGACCCAGCCCAGGACGCTTTCAACTCACAGAGTTGGCCAGCCCCGATATTTTTTGGTCCAATTGCTGTTTGGCTGTTCCTACGGTGCCCATTGTAGGCCGACTCTCAGAAGATGCCCACTGGATCATCCATCGCGCCGATTGTGATAAAATTCAACGCAATCAGTGGGAAAAAGGGGAGTGGATGATCACCGAGGCCAATGAAAGTCTGCATATTACCTTTACTGTCGGCCATCGCACCGGCGCCTTGCTCACCGTTCTCAAACTGATTGCCCAATTTGACATCAATGGCCACTCCATCCAAGGCAAAGGCCGCTCCGCTGACTCCTACCTGATCAGCATGGAGCTTGATGGCAAACCCCCCTCTACCCTCGGTCAGTTTCTCAACTTGTTGGTACAGAATGCCTCTGTGCAGGAGGTACTCAGCTATGCCTGGAAGACCAGCTTCAGCAATAACTGAGCGATGCCTACCCCTCCTGTTGGCCCCCCTGCATCTGCCGATCTGCAACTGACCCCGTCGCCTCTCCCCAGCAAACCACTGCTGGGGTGGCGTGAATGGGTTGCCCTGCCGCAACTGGGCATCGTGCGCATCAAAGCCAAAATCGATACCGGCGCACGCACCTCCGCTCTGCATGCTCTCGACATGCAGCCGCTGCGCAAAGGAGGCAAACGCTACCTCCGCTTCCAGGTTCTCAGCAGCCAACACGGCCAGGATCTTTTACTCTCCTGCCGTGCACTGCTGCTTGATCGTCGTACTGTGCGCAGCTCCAGTGGCAACAAACAGCAGCGCTATGTTGTCAAAACCAGGTTGCGGATCGGCAACCACTCCTGGCCTATCGAATTGACCCTCACCAACCGTGCAACCATGGGCTTTCCGCTGTTGCTTGGTCGCAGCGCCATCCGTAAACGCTTTTTAGTAGACCCCGCTGCCTCTTTCCTGCAAGAATGGTCTCCACCCGTGGCGCTCAACCAAGGCACCGACACCTCTTCTGCAGGGGAAAACCTATGAAGATCGTTCTCCTGGCACGCAATCCCACACTCTATTCCCATCGACGGCTGGTGGAGGCTGCTGAACAACGGGGTCACACCATCCAGGTGATCAATACCCTGCTGGTCTATATGAACATCACCTCCCACCGCCCGGAGATCCGTTATAAAGGGGAGAGCTTAAGCGGTTTTGATGCAGTCATCCCCCGTATCGGGGCCTCGATCACCTTCTATGGTCTGGCGGTGCTCAATCAGTTTGAGATGATCGGCGTCTATCCTCTCAACAATGCCGAATCGATCGCCCGCTCGCGCGACAAGTTGCGCTGTCTGCAACTGCTGGCCGGTTCGGGCATCGGTTTGCCGGTCACCAGTTTTGCCCACTCCACGCAGTTTACCGATGATCTGATTGCCATGGTCGGCGGCACCCCGGTAGTGATCAAACTGCTGGAAGGAACCCAAGGAATCGGCGTGGTATTGGCAGAGACCCCGCGCTCTGCCAAAAGCATGATCGAAGCCTTCCGGGGCATCCATGCCAATATTTTGGTGCAAGAATATATTCGCGAAGCCAATGCCCGCGATATTCGCTGTCTGGTTATTGGGGATCGGGTGGTCGCTGCCATCCAGCGCCAGGGACGCGCCGGAGATTTTCGCTCCAATCTGCACCGTGGTGGCTGTGCCAGTGCCGTGCGCATCACCCCGGAAGAGCGTGCCGTCGCCGTCCGTTCTGCCAAATTGATGGGCCTGGCGGTCGCTGGAGTCGATCTGTTGCGGACCAATCATGGTCCTGTGGTCTTGGAGATCAACTCCTCCCCAGGTCTGGAAGGACTGGAGACGGCAACCGGCATTGATGTTGCTGGTAAAATCATTGAATTTCTTGAAAAAAAGGTCAAGGAGCGCACGCGACCACTCCCCTCCCACCGCCAACGGCGCAACCACACACCTGCACCTGCATCCTGACCAACATGTCTTACCATGATGATCCCTGGTTGGAGTTGCTCCAACATCTGCGCCGCCAGACCGGCATCACCCCTACCCCTCTCTCCCCTGCTGAAAAAGAGAGCGGTATCCTCTCGCTCTTCTCCTCGCCAGAGAGCACTCCCACTCCTGCAAAGGGCATGTCGCTGGCCGAACAGGGCATCTCTCTGCAAGCTCTCCTCAACTATTTGCGCGAGCAGACTGGAATCACTCCTATTCCCCTTTCTGCAGACGAACGACGCAGTGGTATCGTGCATGCCTTTGCTGGTGGCAGCAAGAAAGCTCCGGCAGAGCCACCCGCAACCGCCAGGAGCAGCACTGCTTCCTCTCCTGCTGCCGACCCCACTGCCGAACTCCGGGAACGCCTGCAACGGTTACGGAAAGAGCAGCAGCCAACCCTTCCGGTTGCCCCCACAACTGCACCCTCTGCCCCTGCTGCAAACACTCCTAAAAGCCTCTCTCGTCACCTCGCTGCCTACCAAAAAGGCAAAAAGGGCTGGTAACAATTCAGCACCCAAAACAACTGGGGGTCCAGGGAGGGCACCTCCCTGGCCGGGTCCAGGGATGGAATCCCTGGGATTTTGCTTTTAATCTTTTGCTTTTGGCGCGCCTTTCACAACAAGCCGACGCGCTTTTTGCGTCGGCGCAGCGCGCCTGATGGAAGCAAGCTGTGCGCATTGGCGCGCATTTTTGCGCCAATTCGCACAGCATCCCCATGGGGGTAGAGCTGGCGAGTTATCGCAAACCGGGTAGAGCTGGCGAGCCATCGCGAACCTGAATAGTTACCAAGGGCTGAAGGTTAACGCAGCTCGCTCTCCCACAGACGCATCAAGCCCCACTGCTCTCGCGCGGCAATATGCTCCAAAAGAATAGGCCGTTCTTCTGCCGCCTCTTGCACGCGCCCCTGACACCGACACAGGCGCAGACGTAACAGATGCACCTCTGCCAGTTTTTGACCATAGTGCAGAGTCTGCACCCCCTGTTCTGCTGCCAGCAGCGCCCTTTCCGCCTCATCACACTCTTTGGCATCAACAGCCAAATGTCCGGCCAACAGATGGCACTCCACCTGATAGGGAGGCAACGCCTCATCGTTGGCAATCTGCCACGCCTCTTGCCACAAGGATTGGGCCCTCTCTCCCTCGCCCAGTTGGCGCAAAAAATGGCCCTGTTGCAACAAAAATTCTGGCAAATAGAGGCGCCGTTCGCTTCTGCGCAACAGGGTGACCGCCTGCTGCATGGCCACACGTGCTGCCTCATGACGGGCCAAACCGGCCAAAGCGCGCCCCTGGGCCAGATAATCCATCGCTACTGCAAATTGATTTTTCACAATTTTTTGTGAATATTGACTGCGATGCAACACCCGCTCCCAATCCCCCTCCTCGCGCGCTTGCTCCAATAACAGGGCGCAATAGGAGCTTCCCGGCAGACCGATCAACCAGTGATAAGCGGTCTGTCGCTCGGCCTGCCAGCTCTCTGCCTCCTGAAACAGACGCCGACTCTCCTGCAATTCACCAGCACGATGGCGGGCCACGGCCAAACAACTGTGCAGATAGATGCGGGTCAACGGATCCTCAAAATGGTGCAGCCACTCCTGGGCCCTCGCCACCAAAGCGGCCACCGCCTGCCACTCTCCCATCAACAACCAGACATTGCTCAACTCCACCGCCGTCCGTGCCGCCCCCTGCCAATCCTGCTCCTCTTCCGCTTGACCAATCCGCTCCTGACGAGCGCATACCAAATCAGCAACACCCACTCTCTTCTTTTCCTGCACAGCACCCTCTTTTGCCGCAAGGGGCTCTTTTTCGTTAAATAATGATAACAGCGATGAAAATAGTGACTTTCCGGCCATCATTCCCGCTCCTTGCCTTGCTGTTGCTGCGTGCGTGGATCGATACAACTTGATATAAAAAAATTTTATGATAGATGAATCATTTTCGTCTCTCGCCATTATGCTCTAATTGGTTTACTCTCTAGGACAAAATTGGGCAGAAAATGCACACCAACAACACAGTGCATACTTTGCCCTGGAGACCAAAGGTATCGCTCAGGAGATGTTCCCCTTATGAGCTTGGACCACTCTTATCCGTCAATCAACAGCAAACAGGTCAGCAATCTGGACAAACGGCCTGTTGAATCGGCTTATGGCCTGTTGTGGAGTCAGACCAACCGCTTCAAACCTGCCCCCTCTTTGCTGCCCATCACCGCACCTTGGGGAGCTCCTGAGAGTTGGTGGCTGCAATTTGCCGTGCATATTACCCCTCCTGCCCCTACGCAATGTCCGATCTGTCAACTGGGACAACGGATCGGCGTGGTCTTGGCCACCATCCCGGAGCCCTCTTCTACCCAGTTTTCCCCGGAAGAGACCGCCATGCCGGTGCTGCGAACCTTTGAGGTCACCTATTCCGGTCACCCCCATCTGCTGTTTGAACTGGACAACAGCAACGCCTCTGAGCAGGGCAGCGACAGCAACAACCCTTTGCCCGATCTGTTGCTGATTCGTGATCGTACTCATGAGCAGCGCCAGAATGACTCAGTCTGCCGCACTATCCAACAATATGAATCCATCTGCAACTTTGTGCAGGATGTCTATTATCGCATGGACATGAAGGGCACCTTGTTGTTTGTCAGCCCCTCCTGTCAAAAATTGCTGCTCTATCGACCGGAAGATCTGATCGGCACCTTGTTTACCGATCGGCTCACTACGCAGGAAAATTTTCATGAGCTGCTGGAAATATTAAAAAATACCCGTGTCATCCACGATTTCCAACTGCCTCTGCAATGCAAACAAAATCGCCACTTGCCGGTCTCCATGACCGCCAAACTGGTTCTGGACAGCAATGGCTTACCCATTGCCATCGAAGGGATCTTCCGCGATGTTTCGGAACGGGATCGTCTTGGCTCCTTGCTGGAAGAGCAAACGCAAATTTATCGCCACTCTCTCTCCTCTCTGGAACAGCTCAAAGATGCCACTGATCAACATGTCCTGATTAGCGTTGTGGATCCTGAAGGCAATATTCTTGCCGTCAACGATAAATTTTTGGAGGTGTGCCGCTATGACTCTGCAGAGGTGGTGGGACAAAATCATCGTCTCTTCAACTCTGGCTACCACCCCAAATCTTTTTTCAAAGAGTTGTGGCGCACCATCCTCAATGGCTCGATCTGGCGCGGTGAGATCCGTAACCGCAAAAAAAATGGCGAATTTTTCTGGGTG
>NZ_RXIU01000236.1 GCF_004217665.1 Candidatus Magnetaquicoccus inordinatus
ATCCTCCCTGACCTTTTGCCGGGTGTCATAGCTCTCTCCCCCCTCTCCTTCGGCATACCTGGGCATCAGCACTTGCCGGTACTGCTCCAGATCCTTCCGGTTCTTCACGGAGTCAAACAGGGACCACAAACGGCTGTGCAGAGTAGGCAACCGTTTGTACTCGGTGCTCATCTGACTATAAAGCCCATCAAGATCATCCAGGTCATAGCCAGCCTGGGTGCGATTGGCCAGATCCTGGTAGTCGGACATGGCGGTGTCCAGTGCGCCAAGAATGCCCCGATAGTCGATGAGCAAGCCAAAGCGTTTGTGTTCATGGAGACGGTTCACCCTGGCGATGGCCTGGATCAGGCTATGGTCCTTCAGCGGTTTGTCGATGTAGAGCACGGCGTTCCGGGGTTCATCAAAGCCGGTCAGCAGCTTGTCCACCACGATGAGAATATCCGGATCGCCGTCGGTGGCGAAGGCGTCCACGGTGTCCCGCTCGTAGTTCTCGGCTTTGTGACCCACGTTGTCCTTCCACCACTGTTGCACCTCGGGCAGTTTGGCCTCGTCCACATCCTGGTGGCCCTCCCGTGTGTCCGGGGAGGAGATCACCACGGCACTGCTCACCATCCCGGTGGCGTCCAGACATTGCTTGTAGCGAATGGCGGAGAGCTTGCTGTCGGTCGCCAGTTGGCCCTTCAGGCCGGTATTGAGGGACTTGAAATTTTCCTCAAAATGGACGGCGATATCCCAGGCGATCAACTCGATGCGGTTGGCAGAACCGTACACTGGCCCCTTCTGACCGTACTTTTGTTTCAGATCGGATTTCTGTTGCTCGGACAATCCGGCGGTGATCTTCTCGAACCAATTGTCGATGGCGGTGGCGTTGACGTTCAGTTCCGGCTTGCGCTCTTCGTAAAGCAGCGGGGTAACGGCCCCGTCCTCCACCGCCCGTTTCATGGTATAGGCGTGAACAATCGGACCAAACTTGTTGGTGGTCTTGTCGTTCTTGAGCAGGGGCGTGCCCGTGAAGGCGATATAGGCGGCGTTGGGCAGGGCCTTGCGCATGCGTTCATGGTTCTCGCCGCCCTGGCTGCGGTGGCCTTCGTCGACAAGGACAATCAACTCCTCGCTGTCATTGCGACATTCGGGTTGACGTGAGGCAGCATTGAACTTGTTGATAATGGTAAAAATGATCCGTTCGCTGCCCTTGCCGATGCGCCAGGCCAGTTCCTTGCCGGTCTTGACCTTGGCCTGTTCACCCTCCTTGCGGCTGGCGATATCGGAGCCAAAGGCCCCGCCGGATAGGAAGGTACGGGCCAACTGCTTTTCCAGGTCAATCCGGTCGGTGACCACGACAATGCGGCACTCCCGGAGTGCGGGGTCGAGTAGCAGGGCCTTGCAGAGAAACACCATGGTGAAGGATTTTCCTGAGCCGGTGGTGTGCCAGACAACCCCACCCTCGCGACCGCCCTGGGTTTTTTTCCCATTGATGCGGGCCAGCAGCTTTTTGATACCGAACACCTGTTGATAACGGGCAGCAATCTTGCCGTTTTTCTTGTCGGATAAAAGAAAATAGCGCACAAATTCCAGCAGACGATCTGGTGCGAGCAGGCTGATCAGCAGGCGGTCCTGGTCGGTGGGCAGTTGCGGGCTGGACCACAGGCTTGCAAAGTAGGTGCGCATCCTGGCCGGTTTGTCGGCGAACAGAACGGCACGAGACTCAGGGGACAAGGGCTGGTTTTTGACCTGAGCGAAATGGGCCTCGCTCAACTCTTCCTCCCGCCATTGCGACCAGAATTTGGCCGGGGTTTTGACCGTCCCGTAGCGGCCTTCGGTGGTACTGACCGAGAGCAGCAACTGGGCATAGGCGAACAGGAGGGGAATCTCATCCTGGCCCTGGTTGCGGATCTGCTGGCTGATACCTTCCGCAACCATGGAAGTGTTGGGGTTACCGGAATCAGGCCGTTTGGCCTCGATGACTACCAGGGGGATGCCGTTGACGAAACAGAGAATGTCCGGCCGCCGGGTGTGGGTTCCCTGCTCCGAAAGCAGTTCGAACTCTTCCGTCACCAGTAGGCTGTTGGCGGCAGGATGATCCCAATTGACCAGGGGAATGGTGGGTTGCACCTTTTTGCCATCGATAAATTCCGTCACCGTCACCCCCAGGGTGAGCATGGTGTAAAGACGCTCGTTGGCGGTTAGCAACCCCTCGTGCAGTCCAGGAGCGGCCACCTCCCGAACAATCTGCTCAATGGCATTGGGGGAAAGGGGATACTCTGCACCCTTGTGCGTGAAACGTCGTTTCTGGAGTTCTTCCACCAGCACAGCGCGCAGCAGCACCTCTCGCGTGCTACCGCGCCAGCTCAAACATTGGGCGGGAGAGACATAACGCCATCCCAGGTTGATCAACGTGGCCAGTGCCGGAATGTGGGCACTGTATTGCTCTCTGGTTTCGGGGGTGGTGGTCATGGCGTCCCCTCCAAACCACTGCGCGGACTCCAGAAAGGATGCTCCCGCCAGCTTTCGGGCAGACCCATGCTTTCGCGCCAACGGGGGATCTCCGCCATAGGTTCCAGCAGTCTGTTGCACCGTTGCTGCCACTCCTCTGCCGAGGGCATAACGGCCAGCAGCTGGCGCAACATCAGAAGGATAATGAAAACCCGGTCCGTGCGGGGAGTTGCAGGGGGTTGCCAATCTTCACTTTTCGGACGACTTGGACGAATTGCCAACTCCCGGTTCCACAAACGGCCATGGTGGGCACAAACGTTGCGGATGTAGGTCAGAACATGGAGCCATTGGGCAAGCTGCTTGTGGTGCAGTCGGAACCAGTCAGCAATGGGTTTCTTGTCCTCATGTTTGAGTCCGCCGAACAGGACAGAAATGTTGCCCAGGCTCATAATCTCCGTGGCTTTCCAGATGGGCAGATCGGGAAAGCCGTCATAGGTTTCCCGGTGATGGCGGATGAACTCTTCCTTGGATCGTCCAACCTCCTCCTCTACGCTGGCCAACCATTCCGCGTGTTTGAAGCCCGTGTGAAAGTTGGTGTGCTGCAAATGGCCAAACGTGCCATAAGCATGCGCCAGTTGATAAGTCAGCCGGGTACGGACGGCAATCTCCACCCGTTCGATGGCGTCCATGATAGACAATCTCAATCGCCGGTCGAATTCGTAGAGCGTTATGATTGCGCTGCTCGTGGTCCCTGGCTCCAGGAGATCGGTGACGTTGCCGTCCTGGTCTCGCACGCGGAAGGGATACCAGTAGGCACTGAGGCGGTAGTAGCTGGTGGATTCCAGGACGCAGAGGATTTGCTCCTGGTCGTCAACGACAAGCCCCCGCTCAACCAACTGGGCGAGTTGCTGGTCAAAGGTCAACGGAGGCTTGGTATAGGGTCTGGTCATGATGCCCTCCTGATCGGAGGGCAATAAAAAAACCGCCAAGGTTGCGCGTGCCGAGGACGAGTCCAAGGTATAGGCGTGGCGGTTATGTTGAGTACAGTATAGACAAAGCAGCGGAAGTTTGCGAGGCTTTTTTTGAAATTTTGACAATCCGCCTGTTGGTCTGAACCAGTTCGGACGCACGGCACAGCACCGCTCGCCAAGACGGGGAACGGAAAAGGGCAAAAGGAGTGTTTGTGTTCGCAGTGCTGTGCATGTGGGGTGTGTTTGCCAGCCATCATGCCACATCCTCGTCCACCTTCACCCGCCGTTTGCCGGTGAGAAGTTGCTGCATGAGGGCTTTTTTCTGTTCGTTTAGTTGCCGAAGCTGCCGGTCGAGATTGCGGATTAATGTGTCGGCATTGTTGAGCACGTTGGAGATTGCCCTTTGCTCTTCCTCGGATGGACAATATGCAGCGATCCCTTTCACATCAGTTGCATTAATGGCCGGATAGCTAGAGCCGACAACGAGGGCATTGATCTGACCAGTGACATGGGCACTGAAAAGATAGTGGTAGAGAAAACTTCCATCACAACCCTTCTTGGGGGTCAGAACGGCAAATCCCGTAGAAGCAATACAGTCAGCATGGTCCGGCCCGACCCTCGCAAACCCTTGTAGATTTGGTCTGACCGTCGCCATCAGGATGTCCCCTTCTTTGACGATCCGCCTGGCTCGTGACGGTGCCTGAGCAAAAACATGTTCTTCCAATTGATTGGCGATATCCCCAGGACCGACATCGGACAGGGAAATATACTGGAACGAAAAGTTATCCGGCGTTGTACTGCCAAGAGATCTGGCATCGACTCTCGCAATTTCCCCAATATGGGTGCGCTGGAACTCCCCTTTGAACCCAGGCAACCGCCTTTTCCCCGTCAAGAGTTGCTGCATCAGGGCTTTTTTCTGCACCTTGCTGTTGGCGATCAACCGCTCCACGATTTCAATGGCCCGGTCCCAGGTGGAGAGGATGCGGGCGATTTTCTTTTGTTCCGCTCCACTTGGCATACATATTTGTAATTTCTCGAATTCCTTCTGTCCGAGCGTTTTGTTTCTCCCTGCCCCTCCTGGCGAGGCCAATCCTAATAAATATTTCCCTGTTGGAGTGTTAAAATAAAATGTAAGAAAATCAACATCGCAGGCTTCACGAATAGGACGGTACATAGGGAAGCGATGAGAAGCAATTTTCCTATTCTCGTTCTCAGTCGTTCTGGCAATAGCCTGTTCCCAAGCAAAAACAATATTCACTATGAAGCAATTGGGCTGCACCCAGAACACACGTTTTTCCCCAATGCTCGCACCCAATACCGGTTCTTTATGAAAAATCCCTTTTCCATGAGAGCGAATACCGATTTCTTGGTACGTCTCATTCCCGTCAATCATGACAGGTTCAACAACCCTGCTGAGAACGTCACCAATTTTCCGGATTGTCCAACCATCAGGCAACATATTCCATCCCCCTCAAACAATCCGGAAAATCGTGAGCACGACACATGGCGGTTTCAACCTGTTTCTTGGATTCATAAATCATAACCCAACTCTCTTAGGTAGCCGTTCATCTCCACCTCCAAAGCCGCCAATTCAGTTTTCAACTTCTCCCGCTCGGCCCGCACTGCCTGAAGATCAATCTCCTCTTCTTCCACAAAGGTATCCACATAGCGGGGAATATTGAGGTTGAAATCGTTCCCGGCCATCTCGTCAAAGGTGGCCAGATGGGCATACATCTCCACTGATTTGCGGGCCCGGCAGGTTTCGACAATTTTGGCAAGATGAGCCTCCTCCAAAAAATTCTGGTTTTTTCCATCCTGATATTCCCGACTGGCATCGACAAAGAGCACATTCCGATCTCTCTTCTTGCGCCGGAAGATCAAGATGGCCGCCGGAATGCCGGTGCCGTAAAAGAGCTTCTCCGGCAGGCCGATTACCGCATCCAGCAGGTTTTCCTCAATCAATTTTTTCCGAATCAGCCCCTCGCTGGAACCCCGGAACAGCACCCCGTGCGGCACCACTAC
>NZ_RXIU01000237.1 GCF_004217665.1 Candidatus Magnetaquicoccus inordinatus
AGAGTGGTGCTGACCAACCTCCGCCCGCTGGCTTGAAAACGGCTGTTGTCGGTAAAAATCCGGTCAATCGTCTGATCGGCATTCTGGATCGCACGGAATCCTTTGCCACCCGTGTGCCTTGGTGGCCGATGATCTCCATTTTGGGGACTTTTTCCTCGGGCAAATCGACTTTTATCAATCATTTTCTCGGCCACAAATTACAGCGAACCGGCAATCAGGCGGTCGATGATAAATTTACGGTGATCTGTTTTAGTACGGAGGAAAATATTCGTACCTTGCCCGGTTTGGCATTGGATGCGGATCCCCGTTTTCCTTTTTATCAAATCAGCAAAGAGTTGGAGCGGGTCAGCCCCGGTGAAGGGCAGCGCATCGATGCCTATCTGCAACTGAAAACCTGTCAGACAGAAAAATTGCGCGGCAAAATCTTGATCGACTCTCCCGGTTTTGATGCCGATGCCCAACGCAATGCCACCTTGCGCATCACCGATCATATTATGGATTTGTCCGATCTGGTGTTGGTCTTTTTTGATGCCCGCCATCCCGAACCAGGGGCCATGAAGGATACCTTGGATCATCTGGTCAAAAACACCATCAATCGTTCCGATTCCAATAAATTTTTGTTTATTCTCAACCAGGTAGACTGCACCGTGCGCGAGGATAATCTGGAGGATATTGTGGCAGCCTGGCAGCGCGCCTTGTCACAATCAGGATTGACCGCCGGTCACTTCTACCAGATCTACAACAAAGAGGCCGCCCATCCCATCGAGGATCCTCTGCTGCGTGAACGCTACGAAAGCAAATTGCAGGATGATCTGCAGGATCTGCAACTGCGCATCCAGCGTGTCGAGGTGGAGCGTGCCTATCGCATTATCGGGGTGCTGGAACATACTGCCAAGATGATTCACCTGGAGTGTGTCCCCCGCCTGCGTGATTGGGTGGCGCGTTGGCGTAAAGCGGTGTTGATGATTGATGGAGTATTATATGGTCTGCTCGCCGCTGCTGTCATCAGTGGCATCGTTGTCCATAACCCACCATTGGCCTCCTGGCTGGAGATGGGCATGTGGGCTTCCCCGACAGCCTCACCCTGGCAGTCGGTGCTGGTCGATTTTCTGGCGGCGGTCGGAGCCATTGCCTTTTTGTCGATTCATGTGCTGGTGCGCAAATGGACCGCCCGTTTTCTGGGCAAGAGCTTGCTCAAAGAGGTGGAAACTCCTGAGTTGCGGGAGTATATGCGCAAGGGTTTTGTGCGCAACACCGGTCCTTTGGCCTCTATTTTCCGCAAGCAGCCGGTCGGTTGGGGCCGCTTGGCGCTGATGAAATTGATGCGGGTGCTGAAAAATTCTGACTCTTATGTCCAGAATTTGAACGATCAGTTTACCAATCCATCGGGACGCAGCGATTTGCCTAATCCCAAGGTGTTGCTTGAGGTGAATTAAATCGATCTCTTGTGGCTGGGGTGTAGGGATGCTTCTCTTGTTCGGTAATCCCCAGGGATAGAGCTGCGGAGTGGCGCAGAAGCAGGGCGCCACTCCGCAGCTCTTGCTGCCATCATGGGCCGCCGCCGCAAAAAAGTATCAGTTTGTTGTAAGCGGTATCCCACAAGAGCACAGTATCATCCCAGGCAATTGTAAAGGTGCTCGAGAGTTGCGGTATTTATAAGATTTGCTTGCGGTACCTATAAGGAGGCAACGTTGCTGGCGGCATGTTGCAGCGATTTCCGATCACCCTGAAGGCTCTACTGGCCACGCTATTGGTGGGGATCACCATCTGGTCGTTGTTGGACCATTGGCAGACCAGTCATCTGCAGACGCTCTTTCAAGAGCGACTGAAGGAGGCGGTTGGGGAGAAAACGGAGATCAACCGGGTGGTGTTTGACCAACATGTCAAAATGCACCATCAGGCGGTGCATCTGTTGGCGGCACAGCGCCATTTGCTGGAATATCTGGAACAGCGCGAGGCCAGCGAAGCGGCAACGCGCGTCAATGAGGGTGGGACTGTCAGCTCCTACCAACGTATTATTTTTCATCATGACCCGCCGGTCTGGTTTCCCAAACCGACCGTGCTGCGCGGCATGCTGCCGCTGCGCTATGTCCTGCTGATGGAGAACAACGGTCCGGTGCGCGAGGTCTATCGCGGCCAGTTGGAACCTCCCCCGCCAGCACTTTTGGATCCCTCCTCTTTGTTGCGTCAGTTGAGTCATGGCCAGCCGTTCATCACTTCGGTGGACGGTTTGTTGTTTTTATTGACCACCGAGAGTGTCCAGGGTCGCGATGGGCAGGCAAAAGCTTTGTTGATGTTGGCCACGCCGCTGGACAGCGCCTTTTTGGCCAATACCCAAGGGGTGGGCGGGCAATATAATGGTGTCGTGGCCTTGCTGGAGGGGAGTCAGCAGCGCATCATAGCCAGCAACAAGCCGCAAATTGCACCTCCCGGCATGGCTCTGGAGCGGGTACTTGGCCCCTATCTGGTTGCAGGACAATCTTTTTTTGATTATGGAGCCTCGGATCTGCTGTTGCAGTTGATCACCTTGGTCTCCACCGAATCTTTTGATTCCTTGATTCAGTCAATTATGCAGGTGGAACATCGGCAGCGCTTGATTGGTTCTTCGGTGTCGGTATTGGTCTGTTTGCTGATTTTGTTATGGGTGACCCGCAACATCCGGCAATTGACCAGAGAGGTGATGCTCTTTTCGCGCACGGTCTTGGGCAGTCATCCGCAGGAGAGCAGCACACGGGATGAGTTGTGGATGTTGCGGGAGCGTTTTCACTCCCTGGCGCGGGAGATTGTGCAGACCAGGGACTCCTTGCAGGCAGAACTGGAAGAGCGCAAACGTGCGGAGTGGGAGGTGCGCAAGCTGTCGCAGGCGGTGGAGCAGGGACCGGCAGCGGTGATGATCTGTGATTTGAAGGGAAATATTGTTTATGTCAATCGGCAGTTTACCCGCTTGACCGGATATGGCGCCGAAGAGGTAATGGGGCGCAATCCTCGTTTTTTGCAATCGGGAGAGACGCCGCTTGCGACCTATCAATCGCTCTGGCAGACCATTACCCGTGGGGAGGTGTGGCATGGCGAACTGCGCAATCGGCGCAAGGATGGTCTGCTCTATTGGGAGTTGAATACCATTTCGCAAATCCTGGCGCCAGAACAGCGCGAAAAACGTTCTGGTCGGGCATCCACTGAGGCAATGAGCACCTTTTATCTGGCCTTCAAAGAGGATGTCTCACCGCGCATCGCCATGGAAAAGGCCCTGCAGCAGGCCAAAGAGGCCGCAGAGACAGTCAACCAGATTAAAAATGATTTTCTCTCCAATATCTCCCATGAGTTGCGTACACCGCTCAACACCATTGCCGGTTGTACCTCTTTATTGTTGGATATGGAGTTTGGCGAACTCAACAAAAGCCAGAAACGCTATTTGCATAATATCTTGAATAGTTCCGAACGGCTGTCGGCTTTGATCTCCGATCTGCTCGATCTCTCCAAGGTCAATAGCGAGCAGTTTACCTTGGAAAGTCGCTTTTTTGATTTGACTGCTCTGATTCGTTTGTTGAAAGAGTCAATTGACGATTCGGTAGAGGAGAAGGGGTTGGGTTTTTCCCTGCATTTGGCTGCGGATGTGCCGCATCAGATCAAGGGTGATCCGGTACGCTTGCGCCAGGTCTTGATGCACATTTTGCATAATGCCATCAAATTTACCCAAGAGGGTGAAATCACCTTGACGGTGACCCGTGATGGCAGTCGTGCCGCCGATCCGGGAATGATCTGTTTTACGGTGACCGATACCGGCATTGGTATTCCCGAGGAGAAACAGCAGACCATTTTTGAGCTCTTTACCCAGGTAGACAGCTCCTCTTCGCGCCGCTATGAAGGGACCGGTTTGGGTTTGACCATTGCCAAGCGTCTGATAGAGTTGATGGGTGGCACCATTCGTTTGAAAAGCCGGGTCAATGAAGGGTCGATATTTTCCATCACCATCCCCTTTGCGGTAGCGCAAAGTGGACCGGAGAGTGGTGCTGACCAACCTCCGCCCGCTGGCTTGAAAACGGCTGTTGTCGGTAAAAATCCGGTCAATCGTCTGATCTTGAAAAAATTATTGACCTCTCTCGGCCTGCAGGTCAGTGAGGTTGGCCATTGCCAAACTCCTGCAGAGTTGCTGGAGCTCTATCAAGCAGAGCAGTGGGATTTTGTCTGTTTGGAATGTGTTGGTGGCAGCAACAGTGGTGTGGAGGAGATCAGTCGTCTGCGTGCGGAGGAGCCCTTGCGTCTGTTGCCGGTCATCGTCTTTAGCAATCTGCCCTCCGAGCAGCGGGAGCGGTTGGAACAGTTGCCGGGGGTATTTTGTTTGGATCGGCCGATGCAGCGCAGCCAACTCTGTCGTATTGTGCGGCAAGCGGTCGGAGAGGGCGCTGTGGCCGAATAGAAAGGGTGGGAGTACAGAGGGTGAAAAGGTTGTTCAGATGCCGGTTTGTGGCCATTTTGCTGTGCTGTTTTGTACCGACGCTGTTGTGGGGAGGAGAGTCCACACTCTGTCCGCCCGCAACCGAAGGGGTGAAGATACAGGCGCAGTTTGCCACAGGACGTCCTTTCATAGATGACCATCGCTCCCAAGGCTGGATTCAGGAGCAGTCCAAAGGGATGCACCATCCGATTGGCCTGACGGTCTCCCGGCTTCAGCACACTTTGTTGGGGGTGTTTGAGTGGCGCGCCACTGCGGAAGGTGAAAAGCGCTGTCTCTATTTGCGCTCTTTGCGTTTGGATTTGAGCTATCCGGATTTGAAAGTATATATCGCCAATAATTATCGCCCTGGAAGCTGTGAATATCAGGCCATTTATCGCCATGAGATGGAGCATGTACGCATTTTGAATCAGCATCAGGAGGGATATGTGCAACATCTGCGTGATCGTTTGCAGTCGTTGGCACAAAAGCAGAAGGCGGTTGTGCTGGAAAAGGGTATGTTGGAGCAAAAAAAGCAGGAGATTTTGCAACGATTGGATCAGGAGGTAAAACGGGAGTTGCAGCGTTTGGATACCAAACAGAAAACTGCCCAGGCAGAGATTGATACGCCCCGCAGTTATGCCCAGGTGCGGGCGGATTGTCAGCGCTGGTGAGTTTTGGGCAGGGCAAGCCAACAAAAAAAGGAGGTAACTATTCACCACCCAAAACTATTGCGGGTCCAGGGAGGGCACCTCCCTGGCCGGGTCCAGGGATGGAAGCCCTGGGATTTTGCTTTTAATCTTTTGCCTTTGGCGCGCTTTTCAAACTGAGCCGACGCGCTCTTTGCGTCGGCTTAAGCGCCTAATGGAAGCAAGCTGTGGGCATTGGCGCGCATTTTTTGCGCCAATGCCCACAGCATCCCCATGGGGGTAGAGCTGGCGAGCCAGCACGAACCTGAATAGTTACAAAA
>NZ_RXIU01000238.1 GCF_004217665.1 Candidatus Magnetaquicoccus inordinatus
AGTTCACCACCATCCAGCAACCATACTTTGCTTAACAGATCCAGGCGACGATTGGCGGAGTCAGCCTCCCGGGTAATACGATCCAGCTCCTTGTCCAAAAATTCTGGATCATTTTGCCAGTCAATCTCCTGCTCTGCTTGTGGCAGAAAAAACGCCAAAAACTCCCGGAAATAGGGTTTCACAATCGCTTTCCAGGGAGAATCATATTCATCTGACTGGTTGTGATTGGGCGTCTCTGTCACATCCGTATTCCTGTTCACATATCATCTATTAGGTTCATTGGAAATGGGTAAACTGTCCCTCGATTTGCCGTCCAGTTCTAACCCAGGGTTTGGTGAATGGAAAGGGATAATCAGTCATCTTGTTTGTGTGACAATTTGTCAATACCACAGGTTTGTAACATTCAATTTTTTTGCAATCTTATTATAACATTTCATCTCTCCTGTCTTTAAAAAATATAAATATAACAACAATTACAATTGCAAAAATTAGCATATACAAATGCTAATTAATTCACTTTGTTTAATATTATTAATATTTAATTGTCTTGGCACAACAGACTGTTGTATGCCAGTAATTTTTTTTACTTGACAAGCTAAACAAACAAGGCTATTCATACCATCCTCCTTTTTAATTTTTTTATAGTGATTTTAGCGGCTATTGGTGTTACTTGCTATCCTGATTTGATACATTATTCTCATTGTTTTTATTTATGTTTTGATACAAATTCTCCTGAATTTCTTTTAATAATTTATTATTAACAATTATCTCTTGCTTTTTCCAAAAAGCTGGGGCAGAATAACCGATGAGTATCGATAGGGCAATAACTTTTGAAATTGAAGCTGGCCCTTTGTGTATACTTCCAACAAAATATAGCGCAATAATTAATCCAATAATCAATCCTTGAACCAATCTGAGAAAAATCCATTTTACTCTCCCAATAGCATCTATAGACGATAGAATAATAGTACTTCCCTTGCCAGGAATTCTACTTGAACCAATCTCCTGAGAAATAATATTTGCAACACTACCAACACAACCACCAACTGAACATACCAAAACCAACAGAACATCAACGCAAGTAAACTCAAACACAGAAAGAATTTCAAGAAATGTCTGTAAAATGTTTGGCAAACCCGCCAACGGATAACAGGAAAGAGAATGAACTTCGTTCACTTGACACCCATACAATATCATTGTGACAATGATAAATAATTAAACATCATAATCAACCACGCGCAGTTGGTAGTTTACCATCTAAGACATATAATGTCAATTGTTAAATCATATAAAGTTTTCGTCTTTCCAAAAAGAATTAAACAAGTGGTGAGACAGTGTTTATAAACGTAACTTGTTGCAATATAATAAAATTTTACAGTTCCAATGGTCTGGATTGCTCATTCCAAACTCCTCAGCCTCGCTGTCTCTGGGGAAAAATAATCCCGTATATCCCTACATAGTTTCCTCCCATGAAATCCCCCCAACCCCGGCAGAAGGATTGCATTTTTCCCAAGAGCTTGTTACAACTGCCGCCGCATGGCCTGGAAACCAAATGGCTCATGGAATGTCCAATGAGCAGCGCTGTTTGATCAACCTGCCGTGCCGAACAGATCCGCATTCCTTGGCACAGCCAAAAGCTTGTGAAAGAAAATTCATGTCTTCCTTACCCATGACTCTACCGGTCAGTGGTCTCTCCTGTGGATCCTGCGCCGCACGTCTGCAACGCCATCTGGAGCAGGTGTCCGGCATCACCCAGGCTCAGGTCAACCTGGCTACCGCCCAGGCCACTGTGCACAGCTCCCTGCCTCTGGATGCGATCATCACGGCAGTGGAAAAAGCCGGTTTTCGGGTTCCAGAACAAAAGGCCACCTTGACCATTCGCGGCCTCTCGTGCGCCTCTTGTGTGCGCCGTGCCGAAACCGCTCTGGCGCAACTCACTGGCATCAGACAGGTCGAAATCAATCTGGCCAACTCCTCCGTCACCATGAGCTATGTGGCAGAACAGGTCGATTTTCAACAGATGAATCAGGCCGTTCAAGCCATTGGCTTCGAGCTGCTCCCCTCCTCTGAGGCAACCACTCCTGAAGATCGTGCCGAAGAGGAGCGGCAAAAAGAGTATCGCGAGCTGCGCCAGCGACTCACTATTAGTGGTGTGCTCCTGGCGGTGCTGCTGCTGCTCGATCATGGCGCCATGATGGGCATGCAGCATTGGCTGGATCATCGCCTTAACCATCTCCTGCAGGCATTAGTAACTACACCACTGCAATGGTGGGTCGGCTGGTATTTTCACCGCAGCACCCTGACCTTGCTGCGCCACGGGGCGGTCAATATGCACACCCTGGTCAGCATCGGCACCTTCAGCGCCTATGGCTACTCGCTGCTGGTCCTGCTCTTCCCGGAGTGGTTTTACAGCAGCGGCATGCAGGCGGAAGTCTATTTTGAAACAGCAGGCTCCATTATCGTCTTGATCCTGTTGGGACGCTTTCTGGAAGCACGAGCCCGTGGTCGCACCTCTCAAGCGATTCGACAACTGGTGGGGCAGGTGCCCAAACAGGCACGGGTGATGCGCGGCAACGAGGAAATCGAGATCCCCCTGGCTCATGTTCTGCCGGGTGATCGGGTGGTGATTCGCCCCGGCGAACGGGTGCCTGTGGATGGTACCGTGCTGGAAGGAGAATCCACCATCGATGAATCGATGATCACCGGCGAATCGATTCCAGTGCTGCGCCGCCCCGGTGATCCGCTCATCGGTGGCACAGTCAACGGTCGGGGTGCATTGCTCTGCACCGCCACGCGGGTGGGACAGAGCACCCTGTTGGCACAAATTGTCGCTTTGGTGCGCCAGGCGCAACAGGCGAAACCGCCCATTGCCCATCTGGCCGACCGCATCGCCGCCATCTTTGTCCCAGTGGTGCTGTTGATCGCCAGCCTCACCTTTTTGGCCTGGTGGTATTGGGGAGCAGAACCCTCCCTGACCCATGCCCTGCTCAGTGCCGTGGCGGTCTTGATCATCGCCTGTCCCTGTGCCTTGGGTCTGGCAACACCCACCTCTATCCTGGTCGGCACCGGACGCGGTGCGGAACTGGGAATCCTGATTCGTGGCAATGCTGCTCTGGAAACCGCCCATCGTCTGAGCTGCGTGGTCTTTGATAAAACCGGCACTCTGACCACTGGCAAACCTACCGTCACCGATTGGAGCGGCAGCCCGGAAGATCTGGCTTTCGTGGCCACTGCCGAGCGCTCCTCTGAACATCCCATCGCAGCGGCCATTGTCGCCTATGCCAAACAGGAAAAACTTGCTCTGCACAAATGCGAAACCTTTGCTGCCCTGCCCGGACAAGGTGTGCAGGCCAGCATTGCTGGTCGAGAGGTGCTGGTGGGCACGCAGCGTCTGTTGCACAGCCGACAGATTGTGCTCAACGCTGCAGAAGAGGCGCTGTTGCAACGCCTGGAGCAGGAGGGTAAGACTGCGCTGTTGGCTGCCATCGATGGCAAGGTGGCTGGAGTCTTGGCAGTGGCTGATGTGCTGCGTCCTAGCAGTCAGGCAGCGGTCGCAACCTTGCACAGCGCCGGCATCAAGGTGGCGCTGCTGACCGGTGACAACCGGCGCACCGCTCAGGCCATCGCTGCCCAACTTGCCATTAAAGAGGTCTTGGCGGAGGTGTTGCCAGGAGACAAGGCCAATGAAATTGCCCGGCTGCAACAGGCTGGGGAGGTAGTAGCCATGGTGGGCGATGGCATCAATGATGCGCCCGCTCTGGCCCGCGCTGATGTGGGCATCGCCATGGCGACCGGCACCGATGTGGCCATGGAGGCCGCCGACATCACCTTGATGCACAGCGACCCGCAAGGAGTGGCTTTGGCCATTCAACTCTCCCGCGCCACCATGAACAATATCCGGCAAAATCTGTTCTGGGCCTTTGCCTATAATCTCTTGTTGATTCCTTTGGCGGCTGGTGCCTGGTATCCGCTCTTTGGCTGGCAGCTCTCCCCGGTGATTGCCGCAGCCGCCATGGGCTTGTCCAGTGTCACAGTGGTCAGCAATGCCTTGCGACTGCGTCATTTTCACCATGGATAAACAGAGCCAGATTGCCCGCCTCAACCGGATCTTTCATCTTTTTCTGGGAGAGATCTGCCTGCTGGATTGGAGCAGCGAGGCGCCGGTATTGCAACAGGACCAAGAGCATCCTACCTGTTTTCCAGCGCCCGCAGATTGGCCAGAACCGGCGATCAACGATCTGCACGCTCTGGTCAAGGATGTGTCCTATCCCTGTACACAGTTTTTGTATCAAGAGATCGATTACAAAGGAGTTTTATGGCTGCGTCAGCAAAAATTATTGGCACATACCCCCCCTGCACCACAGGGAGGAGCCTTTTTGCTCGGTGCGGGAGCCCTGCCCTACTGTCGAGAGAGTGCCGAGCTGTTGGTGCAACAGCGCAGTGTACACACCGCCACCTTTCCTGGTGGCTTGCATGTGATCGGGGGCGCCACCTCTCCCCGGCGCCGGGATGGACAACCCCTGGATCGTTCGCTGCAGGAGACCGCGATTCGGGAGATGCGTGAAGAGGCTGGCTTATCGATTGTTTTGCCGCAACAGAGCAGAATGGTCATTGCCATTGAATTTACCTCTGGATTTTTTCATTCTGTCTTTTTGCAGGTGCCAGTGACACGACCGGCTCTCGACCAGATGAAAACCACCTGGGAGGGAGAGCTGTTGCGGGTACCCTTTGCCCAATTGGATCATCTGTTGCTGGCCGAAGGGGCCTATCATAAGCTGCGTTGGGTGCCTTCTGGCATGATGCATCTGTTGTCCTGGTTGGCCTGGGGCGATTTGGATCCGCAATTGCGTTTCGGCGGCAAAGGGCAAACAGCAGGGGAACTTTTTGCGACCATTCTGGAACATTTGGAATATCAACTGAGGGAACAACCAGAAGCTTTGCGTGCCCGCTTTGCTCCGGTTACTCTCTCTTCTTCGCTTGCACTACCCTTTGAGGATCACCAGTCATGATTTTGGAGAGTTTTGCCAATCCCAACCCAGAGCGGGATTATCGTATTGAAATGCGTTGTCCGGAATTTACCTGTTTATGTCCCAAAACCGGACAGCCCGATTTTGCGGAGATCCATATCTCCTATATTCCGGATCAGCTTTGTGTGGAGCTAAAATCGCTGAAGCTCTATCTGTGGAGTTTTCGTGACCAGGGCGCCTTTCATGAAGCGGTCACCAACCGTATTCTCGATGATCTGGTGGCAGCGGTTTCACCCCGTTATCTTGCGGTCAGCGGCCAATTTTTTGTCAGAGGGGGTATCACTACCACCGTGACTGTTGAAT
>NZ_RXIU01000239.1 GCF_004217665.1 Candidatus Magnetaquicoccus inordinatus
ATCAGAAAAATGCGCATCCAATTAGATACCGACTTCACATCTCCCTTATATTGCAGAATCGCCCTCGTCTCACGGGCCAGTTCCTCCCAACCAGTGGGAAACAAGGAACGTAAAAATTCCCAATTTTCATCCAGAAATATCGTATTCGCATCCATAGTGGTTGCATTATACACGCATCCACACTGCTCAACAATAAGTTTCGATAATCATGTTAGCGCATATGGGGCAGCGCCCCTGCTGGTGACGATGCTTGCGACCCAGGCACTGGAAAAGCAGCCCATCCGGTTTTGCCAGGCTTGGATGAGGTTTCCAAGGCCATCATGGCCAAAATCGTTCGGAAATGTGGCCGGCGCGATTATTGGGAGGATTGGGCATCCGACATTGCCAAGATTGCCCAAACCCATATCACCCGCATCACCGCACTGGTGCAGAGGCACAACACACCTGAGAGGCGGGCTTTTGATGCCTTTCTGGCAGAGATCAGGGACGATCTGAACGATAGCATCACCGAGGCTGAGGCCATTGAGATGCTGGCCCAGCACATCATCACCCGCCCTGTTTTTGATTCCCTGTTTGAAGGCTACAGCTTCGCCAAGAGCAATCCCGTTTCACGGGCCATGCAACAGGTTCTCGACAAACTGGACGAACACAACCTGGGAAAGGAATCCGAGAGCCTCCAGAAGTTCTATGAAAGCGTCAAACGCCGTGCTGCCGGTATCGACAACGCCCAGGCCAAGCAAAAGATCATCGTTGAGCTTTACGACAAGTTTTTCCGCAACGCTTTTCCCCAAATGACCGAGCGGCTTGGCATCGTCTATACCCCTGTTGAGGTGGTGGATTTTATCATCCATTCGGTCAACGAAGTGCTGCAAAGCGAGTTCGGGCAGACCCTTGGCAGCCGTGGCGTTCATATCCTAGACCCTTTCACCGGAACAGGCACCTTCATTACTCGCCTGCTGCAATCCGGCCTGATCAAATCAGATGAGCTGGAACACAAATACCGGCGCGAAATCCACGCCAACGAGATTGTCCTGCTGGCATACTACATCGCCGCCATCAATATCGAGGCGGCCTATCATGGCGTGGTCGGTGGCGGTTATGTGCCTTTCGAGGGGATTTGTCTGACTGATACCTTTCAACTCTATGAGCAGGAGCGAGATCTTATCAGCGACCTGATGGCTGATAACAGCAACCGGCGAACGCGCCAAAAGAAACTCGACATTCGTGTCATTTTTGGCAACCCGCCCTATTCCGTCGGGCAGAGTAGTGCAAATGATATTGCTAAAAATATTGCTTATCAAAAGTTAGATTTACGCATAGAAAATACTTACGTGGCTCAGTCTGGCGCTTCACTATCGAAAGGTGTTTATGATAGTTATATTCGTGCTATCCGTTGGGCGAGTGATCGTTTAGGTGATGCTGGTGTGGTAGCCTATGTCTCCAACGCAAGTTGGCTTGATACCGGTACATTCGACGGTCTACGGAAATGCTTGGTGGATGAATTCTCCAGCATTCATGTCTTCCATTTGCGCGGCAATGCCCGCACCTCCGGCGAGCAGCGGCGTAAAGAGAAAGATAATGTTTTCGGACAGGGCACGCGTACCCCGATTGCCATCACACTGCTGGTAAAAAAACCGCAGGCCACTGAGCAAGGACGCATCTATTTCCACGACATTGGCGACTATCTAACCCGCGAGCGAAAGTTGGATATTATTTCTGACTTCGGCAGTATTGGCGGGATCGACCGCAAGAATGGCTGGCGTAATATTACACCAGATGAGCATGGTGACTGGTTGGCTCAGCGCAATAAGAGTTTTGAGGGCTTTATCGTTTTGGGCGATAAAAAAGGGCCTGGTCTAAAGCTATTTGATAATTTCTCCCTCGGTATTGTGACTAATAGAGATGCTTGGGCATACAATAGCAGCCGAACAGTACTGGCAAGCAATATGATGCGGATGATAAATTTTTACAACGACGAGCTTGATCGTTTCGATGGTACCTATCCTCGTGCCGACCGTAAAACGCGTGAAAAAGTAGTGGATAGCTTCATCAATACCGATTCCAGCAAGATCAGTTGGACGTGCGGGTTAAAGGGGGATTTGGTCAAAAATAAGCGGTTCGTCTTCAATGATGCATGTTTAACGCCGAGCCTTTACCGACCATTTATGCGCCAATGGCTTTATTATAGCCGTACATTCAACGAGAGGGTGCTGCAAATGCCACGCATTTTTCCGATGGGGGGTGCGGTGGTGAAAAATCGGACGATTTGCGTTAGCGGTATCGGTCATCGTGGCATCTTTTCAGTTCTCATGGGAGAAAATTTGCCCAATATGAATTTTGCAGATATGGATAATAATCAATGCTTTCCACGGTACCTGTACGACGAACAAACGACAACCGATGACCAATCTCAGCTAAACCTGTTTGCAATGGATGCATGCAAGGAAAGCGGTTTGAATCGTCGCGATGCCATCACTGACGAAGGACTGACCCACTTCCAAACTGCTTATCCAGGCGATACCATCACAAAGGACGACCTTTTTTATTACGTTTATGGCCTGCTGCACTCCGAGGGCTACCGCAGTCGCTACGCCGATAACCTATCCAAAGAGTTGCCACGCATTCCAGCTGTAAAAAAGGCGGTGGATTTTTGGGCCTTTGTTGCTGCTGGCCGCAAGCTGGGCGATCTGCATTGCGACTATGAGACAGTGAAGCCTTATCCAGTCAATTTTGCCCGTGGTGGCACCGGACTGATTGCACCGTCCGATCCGGTCAGCTTTTATCGCGTTGAGAAGATGAAGTTTGCTGGCAAGCGTCCAAACCTCGACAAGACCACGGTGATCTACAACAGCAACATCACCATCACGGACATCCCGCTTGCGGCCTATGATTACGTCGTCAATGGCAAGCCAGCTTTGGAATGGGTGATGGAGCGCCAATGCGTGAAAACCGATCCGGCAAGCGGCATCGTCAATGACGCCAACCGCTATGCCATAGAGACCGTTGGCGATCCGGCCTACCCGCTGAAGCTTTTGCAGCGCGTTATCACCGTCAGCCTGGAGACGATGAAGATCGTGAAGGCTCTGTCGCCTTTGGGGGATTTGTAATGGAGTTCACGAGGTATGTTTGACGAGACGATACGCACGATTCGGGCAATGGGCGGGCAAACACGGCTATCCGTTTCTATTCAGGATGATGAGGAAGGATATTTCGACAGGAAGTGTCCTGCCGATGAATGCCTTTTTCAATTCAAGATTTTGAGTGAAGACTGGAAGAACAAGGTACGAGACGAGGAAGTGTTTTGTCCAAGCTGCCGTCACACAGCCTCATCGGGCCAGTGGTGGACGCAGCAGCAAATTGAACACGCTAAAAAAGCTGCCATTTCTCATATTTCTGGTCAGATAAACAGGGCGATGGTGCGTGACGCAGCCCAATGGAATCGGCAGCAACCTAGAGGCAGCCTGATTTCGATCACCATGAACGTAAACAATCATCCGACGCAGGTTTTGCTTCCACCGGCTGCTGCGGAGCCGATGCGGCTGAAAATTACCTGCCCAGCTTGTGAATGCCGCTACGCAGTCATCGGAGCAGCATTCTTTTGTCCTGCTTGTGGCTACAACGCCGCCGACCAGCAGTTCATGCAATCCATCATAGGCATTACCCAATCATTAGATGCGCTTGATTTTGTCAGATTGGCCATTGAGGATCGGGATGCCGCCGAAAATACTGTCCGGCTTGTGGTTGAAAGTGGCCTTCAAACCATAGTAACCGCATTTCAGCGTTACGCCGAGGCGCTTTATACAGCCGTGCCGAATGCCAGCCAAGCACGGCGCAATGCCTTTCAGAACCTTTCAGAAGGCAGTGATCTTTGGAAAGTTGCTACTGGTAAATCTTATGCTGACCACATAATGACTGACGAAATAGCAATTCTTCAGAAGGCTTTTCAGCAACGCCATCTCCTGGCTCACACGCAGGGGATCGTGGATGCTGCCTATCAGAACAAAAGCGGCGACAACCGCTATCAAATCGGCCAGAGGATCGTCATCCGTGAGGAGAGCGTCCGCGAAGCGGCCCGCCTCATCACAAAATTAGCGGGCGGCCTTCTTGCTGACTGCCAAAGTGTCAGAGCCTGATGCTGTACAAGCTGACCCTGACCAATGCCGAAAACGGCAGGGACAGAACCATGCTGGCCAATTGCATGTAGTTCACTGGGCACGAGTAACACGATGCCAATATAGCATGGAACGCTTTTGGGCGGTCATGGTCCGGTAATCTCCTGTCTTTCCATTCCCTGTCCGCGCCTGCAAACCTTTATATCAGGCAGACACTAAGCCTGCCGCCGTCCACCGCAACGGTGGCGCGTAACTTTTTTCCCCTGCCCTTTGGGCATTCCTCGCGACCGCTACGCTTCAAAAAAGTCCCTCACCATCCGTCCTCCGCTTTGCTTCGGCCCGCAGGGGGTGCGGTGGTCGTCTTTGGCAGGCTTGTTGTGTTGCCAGAAAGGTTGCGATTGGCGCGGCCTCAAAAAAGACAGGAGCCACCTTATGACCAAGACCCCCCATACAGCTTCCAGCCCCACTCACATCGTTTGGTTTGTGCCGGAACGTGAGCATGCACAATGGCTGCGCATCGGTGCTTTGTGGCCGACCAAGAATGGCAAGGGGTTCACCATGAGCCTCGATCTATCACCGGTTGCATCAGGAAACCTGGTCATTCTGCCCAACGAGTCCAAATCGGAGGGGGGAGGCGCGTAAGCGCCTTTCCCTCTTGAATGTGTGCAATCCTCCGTTTAGATACGTCATCAGGGAAGGAAACCATCATGAATACAGACGTTTATAAGCGCGTTACCGATAGGATCGTCGCCGAGCTTGAAAATGGCACACGGCCTTGGATGAAGCCATGGAATGCTGAACACGCCGCTGGTAAGATAAGCCGTCCCTTACGATTCAATGGTCTGCCCTATTCTGGCATCAACGTCCTCATGTTGTGGGTTGAGGCCATGGAAAAGGGGTACAACGCCCCGCTTTGGATGACGTTCAAACAGGCTCACGAACTTGGTGGCCATGTCCGCAAAGGCGAACGTGGTTCCTTGGTGGTCTATGCCAACACCCTGACCAAGATCGAGCATAACGAAGAGAACGGCGAAGAGGTCGAACACAAGATTCCGTTCATGAAGGG
>NZ_RXIU01000024.1 GCF_004217665.1 Candidatus Magnetaquicoccus inordinatus
CCGCACATTACCAGCAGGGCTTTGCCCTGCACCCACCAGGAGGAGATAATCTCCTCCTGGACCTCCCTAATAATTTTCTGATTTTCAAATGCGATTGCCCTGTGTCCAGACATGGTCGTGGCGCTGAAAAAGATTGCAGAGCCATAAATTTCCTCTATAGCGGATTGATTTTACTGGCAAGCATCGTCATAATGAGAAGATGGTCGCTTTACTCAGGGGGGAAGCTGCGATCGGTTGGACTGCCTTGGCACTCACACCGCTTTTCCCCCTATTCGCGTCCGCAATATTCTGATCGGTTGGCAATGATAGCAATGAGCCGGAATAGATCTTTATAAACGGCACCTGCCGAGTAGATCCCTTTTCCGCACTCGCAGTTGAACCATGGCAAGTCATGACTAATACATCTTCTTCACTACCTCATATCCTGCTGGTCGATGATGAGGCTGGTATTCTCCTGGGCGCCAGTCTGTTGTTGCGCCGCTCCGGCTTTGAACCGGTCTCCACCCTGCAAGAGAGTCGCGCCGTGTTGCCCTTCCTGGAACAGCATCCCGTGGCCATGGTGGTTCTGGATCTGCACTTGCCACACCTCTCTGGTCTGCAACTGCTTGGCGAGATCAAACGCCTCTATCCCGATCTGCCGGTGGTGATCTTGACCGCCATGCAGGATGTGAAGATGGCGGTTGCCTGCATGAAAGAGGGGGCGATGGATTATCTGCTCAAACCCATCGAAAAAGAGCGCCTGCTGGCCCTGGCCGAACAAACCAGACAGTTATACTCGCTGCGCCGGCAGGTCGATGCCTTGAAAGGGTGTCTGCTCAACGAAAATATTCCCCACCATGAAGCCTTTGCCGGCATTGTTACCAACAGCAGCCGCATGCGCTCCTTGTTTCAATATATGGAAGCCATCGCCACCACCCGTGAACCGGTGTTGATCACCGGCGAAACCGGAGTGGGTAAAGAGTCGATTGCCGCCGCCATGCACACCTTGAGCGGACGCCGTGGCCCCTTTGTTCCGGTCAATGTGGCCGGTTTGGATGATATGGTCTTTTCCGACACCCTTTTTGGCCATCGCAAAGGAGCCTATACCGGCGCCGATCAAAATCGCGAAGGACAAATTGCCAAAGCCCAAGGGGGAACCCTCTTTCTCGACGAGATTGGTGATCTCAGCGAAACCAGTCAGGTCAAGCTGTTGCGCCTGCTGCAGGAGAAAAAATATTTTCCGTTAGGATCCGACATCGGCAAACATGCCGATATTTATGTCGTGGCCGCCACCAATCGCCATCTCAAAGAGCGCATCTTGAGCGGCCATTTTCGTGCCGATCTCTACTATCGTCTGGCCGGCCACCAGGTCCACCTGCCACCGTTACGCGACCGTGCCGAAGATATTCCTTTGCTGGTCAACCATTTTCTGCAGGAGGCAGCCAGTTCCGTCGGCAAAGAGCCACCGACTCCAACCCCGGAGCTCTTTTCTCTGCTCTCCAGCTATCCTTTTCCGGGCAATATTCGCGAACTGCGGGCCATGGTCTTTGATGCTGTGGCCCAGCATCGCCGCGGCATACTCTCGCTGCGCAGCTTCAAAGAGCATATCGCCACCATGCAGAGCTATCCCGAAAACAGCCTGCCTGCCAGCAATACTCCGCCACACACAGGGCCACAACTCTCCTGGCCCAACTCCACCCGTCCGCCCACCATCAAAGAGGCCGAAGAGTTTCTCCTGCACCATGCCCTGCAGATCAGCAAAGGCAACCAGGGTATCGCCGCCTCTCTCTTGGGCATCACCCGACAGGCTCTCAATCAACGACTGGCCCGCCGCAAAAAAGGGGAGTCAGAGTGGGAAATGCACCCTTCATGATGAGGGATTAAAAACTGGCACGAATGATGCTCTAGTAAAGACAACAGCGGGTCACTCTGGACGACCTGGCGAAACAGCAGCAAACGATGGATGTGGTGACCGGATCGCTTCGCTTGCCGAACCGGGAGGAAGTAAAGAGATGCGGGTTCTTTGGATCTGCGTCTCTCTGTCAGGCCGGTCGGGGGTACCCCCCTCTAACTCCTGGCCGGCTTGACTAAACTAAAATATTTCGGGTCTTGATGACCCGCTATCGGAAAGAAGAAGCGGACCTCGCGGTCTGTGTCTTCCTGCCGGGCTGATCGGGAGCCCCCCCCCTCTAACTCCTGGTCGCCCGGCTTTTTTTATGCCCGCCTCTCGCTGAAACGCTTTATATCTCGAAAAAACATATTCATTCAGAGCCAAAGAGCATGAGACCCCTGCAAGCGGAAAGCTTTGGGTTGCGCCTGTCGCTCCTTGGCACCCCTTGTTGCGGCCAAACCTACACCCACATCATGAAACAAGCATGCAGACAACCCCTGCAACATTTGATTCAGCTTAGAACATTTATTGCACCTGCAGCAATTTTTTGAATATCAAGCATTTAACCAATACAAACGCCATACCAATCATAAAACGTTGCACCCTTTTTAAGGAATCATGCCCAACAGACGCGGCAGCCACAGGGAGAGCGGCGGCCAATAGGTCACGACCATAAGAAATGCAACGGTGGTCAACATCCAGGGGATGGCCGCAATGGTCACCTCGGTCAGTCCACGATCAATCAAACCACTGACCACATAGAGATTCAAACCGACTGGCGGCGTCACCATGCCCACCTCCATATTGACCGTGATCAAAATCCCAAAATGGACCGGATCCACACCCAGCTTGGTGGCAATAGGAAAGAGAATGGGAGCCATGATCAAGACAATCGAAGAGGGCTCCATAAAGTCGCCAGCCAGTATCAAAATCAGGTTGACCACCAACAAAAAGCTGAAAGCACTCAAGCCCTGATCCAGCATCCACATCGCCATCTGTTGGGGAATATTTTCGTGGGTAAGCAAAAAGGAAAAGAGCGTGGCATTGGTGATGATATAGAGGAGCATGGCGCTCATATTGGCTGAAGCCAGCAAGACCTTGGGCACATCACGCAGCGGCAAGACCCGATAGATATAGACTGCGACGATAAAAGAGTAGACAGCGCTGACCGCAGCCGCTTCCGTAGGGGTGAACATACCGGAATAGATTCCGCCCAAAACAATCACGATCAACAGCAAACCCCAACTGGATTGCTGGAAGGTATGCCAGACTTCGCCGAGGGAAGCGCGCGGTTGCCGGGGATAGTTGTTTTTTTTGGCCTGATACCAGGTAGTCAACGCCAGCAAAAAGGCCAGAACCAGACCAGGAATAATACCGGCCATGAACAGAGCGCCCACCGAGGTATTGGTGGAAACAGCATACATGACCATAACAATAGAGGGGGGAACCAGGATACCGAGAGCTCCGGCGGTGGCGATGGAGCCAGCACCAAAGCGCAAAGGAAAACCGGCTTTGAGCATTGCGGGTATCATGATTGAACCGATGGCGGCGGCGGTGGCCGGCGAGGAGCCAGAGATGGCGGCAAAGAGGGCGCAAGCGATGACGCCAGCAATCCCCAAACCACCATGAAAATGGCCCACCAGCGCCGTAGCAAAGTTCACCAGGCGTTTGGCCACGCCACCATGGGTGAGAAAGTTTCCGGCCAAAATAAAGAAGGGGATGGCCATGATTTCAAACTTTTCAATCCCGGTAAACAGCTTCATGGCCACCGCTTCCAGGGGTACCTTGGTCAGGGTAAAGAGAAAAATCAGCACAGTCATGCCCAAAGCGATTGAGATGGGCATGCCGGTCAGCAGCAGCAAAGCCAACAGAGTAAAAATAATAGCAGCAGTCATCGCAAAAACTCCCGTCCCACCAGTGGGTGACCGCTGGCTTCACTGCCAGCCGCATGGACATCCAGCTCTTCTACCGGAATCGGTTCATGGTGTGGCAATTTGCCGGTACGGGAAAAACGGATCATCACCTGAATAAAACGAAAACTCATCAAATAGGAGCCCAGGGGAATGCACAGATAGACCAGCCACATCGGCACCTCCAGATCGGGAGAGGTTTGTTGGGTATGGGAGATTTTCCAGACCATATGGGCTCCCAAAGTACCAATCATGGCGGTAAAGAAAACCCCACAGGAGAGACCAAAGAGAATGACCGGCTTTTGGCGTCGTGGCTCCAGTTTGTGCACCAGCAGATCCACTCCCACATGCACACCGGTACGCACGCCATAGGCGGCGCCAAATTTGGCCATCCAGACAAACATGTAAATACACAACTCTTGGGCCCACGAGGTATTCAAAGTGGAGAGATAGGGATAGAGGGCGGGAACGCCGGAGGCATAACGATGAACAACGGCAGCAAAGATCAAGACGGTCGCCGCAGCCATCAGAAAACTGATCAGCCACTCTTCCAGATGGTCAAAAAATGCGCGCATGGAGAGTCATCCCGGCGGTGCCGCTCCCCCAGCGGCACCAACCATTTTGTAGGAATAAAGAGAGTCAGCGACCGGCATCAAAACCAGCAGCTCGATGCAACTCGGCAATCAGCTCTTTGCCGATCCGATCCTCCATTTGCGTATGGACGACCATCATTTTTTGTTGCCAGAGCCGCCGTTGGGCCGGAGTCAAAGTGAGCACCTCGGTCTTGCCAGAGGCACGTACCGCCTCCACTGCCTGATCATTCTCCTGTTTGGCAATCTGATTGGCATACACTGTCGCCTCGCTCATCGCCTTTTCCAGTTGCTGACGCAGATCGCCGGGCAGCCCCATCCAAAAATCCTTATTGACAATAACGGCATAACCCAGATAGCCATGATTGGAGATGGTCAGATATTTTTGCACCTCGTGCATCTTTTGGGTATAGAAGTTGGAGGGGGGATTTTCCGTACCATCCACCACCCCGGTTTGCAGAGCCTGATAGACCTCCGAAAAGGCCATGGTTTGCGGCATGGCGCCCATGGCACGCATTTGTGCATCCAGCACCTTGGAGGATTGAATACGCATCTTCAGACCCTGAAAATCAGTCGGTTCGCGCAGTGGTTTGTTGGCACTCATCTGTTTGAAACCGTTGTCCCAATAGGCAAGCCCAATAATGCCTTTTGGTTCCAATTTGCGCAGCAGCGTTTGCCCCAGCGGACCTTTGGTCACCTTGTGCAAAGCATCAAAGTCATTGAACAAAAAGGGCAGATCAAAAGCCTCAAACTCTTTGGCTCCCAGCGGCCCAAACTTGGCAAGAGAGGGAGCCAACATCTGCACCGCTCCCATTTGCAGCGCCTCCAGCTCCTCTTTATCCTTGTAGAGCTGACTGTTGGGATAGACCTCTACCTTGACGCGGTTTTGGGTATAACTGGCAGCCAAATCACGGAATTTTTCAGCAGCTTTTCCTTTTGGGGTATCGACAGCCACCACATGGCTGAATTTGATCACAATCGGTGCTGTGCTGGCGTTGGCCCCGAGCGGCCAAGCAAGCAAAGACACCATGCCGGTCAACAGCCATTTTTGCCATTTCTTCATGCTGCACTCTCCTTGATTGATCGATCCGTCCGGCATTTTCCGGCCCAATAAACCCATATTTTGCGCATCCTCCCGCTCTGACAAAGCGCATTTTCACCTATCCGCGGATGTGATAGCACAGGGCAAACCATTACGCAACCACTTATTTTTTCTGATTCTCTTTAATTCTCTGCCCGGCAAAAGCCTGGGGACAATAGGCAGGCAACGGACATTGCGCACAGCGTGGTTGTCGCGCCTGACAAACATGCCGACCATGCAGCAGTATCCAATGATGGGCATGGGCGAGAAATTGTTCTGGAATACAGCGCAAAAGTTCCTGCTCGACCGCCTCCGGGGTACGACCTTGTGCCAGAGCCAGGCGGTGCGCCACCCGAAACACATGGGTATCCACCGCCAGAGTCGGTTGGCCAAAGGCCACGTTCAACACCACATTGGCGGTTTTGCGTCCCACTCCCGGCAAGCGTTGCAAAGCCGCACGCTCCTGCGGCACCTCTCCGCCATATTCGTGCAGCAACAACTGACTCATCGCCAAGAGATGTTTGGCCTTGTTGCGATAGAGCCCCAGGGAACGAATATGGGCGATAATCCCCTCTTCTCCCAAGGCCAACAGAGCTTGTGCCGTATTGGCCACAGCAAAGAGCTTTTGGGTCACCCGATTGACCCCCACATCGGTGGCTTGCGCCGACAGAATTACCGCCACCAGCAACTCAAACGCTGAGGCAAATTGCAGCTCGCTGCCGGGATGGGGTGCCGCCTGTTGCCACAGGGAAAAAATCGCCATAATCCGAGCCTTTTCTGTCTGTTTCATGCGCCACCTTGCTGTTTTTTGCGCTCTCTCCAGGCCAACAGAGCCACTACACAAGCAGCTCCCAAACTGTCAGCCAGCCAATCGGCCACCTCTGCTGACCGGCCCGGCACATAATATTGATGCCATTCATCGCTGATCCCATAGAGCGCCGCATACCCCCAAGCATACCAGGAAGAGGCGCGCAACTGCCAACTGCGCCCACTCTGCCAGGCCAGCGCAGCCAAGAGAGCATAGCCCAAAAAATGCAGCAGCTTATCTTTCAGAGGAAAACCAGGCCCCGGCAACAGGATAGGCGCCGAAGAGAGGGAATAGATGAGCGCCGAATAGCCCAGCAAAAGAAGGGGCCAACAAATCCTGGCCCAAATGGTTAGGTTCATGGTAACATTAATCTTTGCCGTCAATAGAGGGTAAAGCATGGATACCGGAGTCTCCGCAAGCACTCCGTATACTATACACAGGATGTCGCATGAGCACAGCCGATTCTGCAGGTCAGCATTTGGTCGCCAGCATCGCCTCTTACCAACTAAGCAGTGAAGAGTGTCATTTTTTGCAAGAGGTTCAACCCGCCGGAATCATCCTATTCAGCCGCAATATTCAGGATCCCGATCAACTCCAGGATTTGATTCAATCGATCCGCGAAGAGGTTTCACCACTCTGCACCATCTGGCTGGACCAGGAGGGTGGCCGTGTCCAGCGTTTGCGTGATCCTTTTACCCGTTATCCCAACCCTTGGCGCTGGGCCGAACTGGCACGCCGTGATGCCGGACAGGCTGCCAAATTGGCAATGCTGGCCGGGCAGCTTTGTGGCATGGAGTTGGCGGCCATCGGTATCGGCATCAATTGCGCACCGGTATTGGATCTGCGCGAAAAAGGAGCCGATCCGGTGATTGGAGAACGGGCTTTTGGTGATACGCCGCAACAGGTGATCATGTTGGCTGGCGCCTGGCTCGACGGCTTGCAAAGTCAGGGCATCATGGGGGTGGGCAAACATTTTCCCGGACATGGCGCCGCTCGTGCCGACTCGCACAAAAGCCTGCCGGTGATTTCTGGCAGCCGTGAGGAGTTGGGCGAACGGGAGCTCATGCCTTTTCGTCTGTTATTGCCCCGACTGTCGGCCTTGATGACCGCGCATCTGGTGGCCAAAGCCTTCGACGAAGAGCCCGCCACCTGGTCACGGGAGCTGTTGCACGGCCTGCTGCGCAAAAAATGGGGATTTAACGGCTTGATAGTCAGTGATGCTCTGGAGATGGGAGCACTGCATGGTCCCTTGTCGGAACGGGCCCAACGGGCTCTTTCGGCAGGTTGTGATCTGCTGTTATGCTGTACTGGTCATTTGGAGGATAATCAGGCGGTTTTGGAGGGAATCAGTGAAGCCCGTTCCTCCTGGACGCCCACACAAAGTCGCACCAGTGAAGAGCGTATTCGCCGCACCCTGGCAGCTTACGCACCACCACCTGGTGATTGGCGTGGTCTGTTGCGGCAGAGCGATTATCAACGTTATCGCCTGTTGATGGAGAGCAATGCCAGCAGCACTCCGCAAGAGGATCCCACCGAGACCCATCACTCTTGATTGCCTACGGAGAAGAGGCCCATGTCATACGGCAGTGAACATATTCCCAACGAAATCCGCCAAAAGAGCCAAGAGCAGCGCCTGCAGATCACCTGGGATAGCGGGGAAATTTTTTCTTATCCCATGGAATATTTGCGTGTCAAATGTCCCTGTGCCGACTGTTGCGGACACACTCCCGATCAGGCCAAACTGATTGATGGCAAACAGGGGGTGACGATTCAATCGCTGCTACCGGTTGGCCGTTATGCGTTGAAGATTGCCTTTAGCGATGGCCATGACAGCGGCGTCTTCTCCTGGAGCACCCTGTTTGATTTGGGGCTGCAACAGGAGCGCTATTGGCAGGAATATTTAGAGGCGTTACAGGCCGCCAAAAAACGCCGCAAGCCCTCGATCATTCCCATTGCCGTGGTCTCTTGAAGCAACTCCTGCAGAGTTTTTCGGGAACGCGCAAAAAAGCACTTGCCAGCCGGGTCAAGAAGCGGTAAAAGAGAGCGCGCCACACCCGACGTCCCCATCGTCTAGTGGCCTAGGACACCGGCCTCTCACGCCGGCAACACGGGTTCGACTCCCGTTGGGGACGCCAATTCATTATCCAGCATAGTCCAAAAAAGTCCAATAAGCCCGTAAAAATCAACATTTACGGGCTTTTTTGTGTCCAGAGTAGTCCAAGGAAATCCGCTTGCATCCAACAAATTTGTTGGGCTATATGTTGGTCAGTGACAAACAAACACGCGGGAGACCAACACATGCCTCCAATAAGCTCTGCATCTCCAAGTGACTCCAAATCTGAAGAAAAGCCAGGCAAATTGTGTGACGCAACACTCCGAAGTCTCAAGGCTTCCGTCAAGACCATCAAAAAATCTGACGGTGGTGGCCTGTTCATCCAAGTGGAACCAACAGGCAGCAAGCTTTGGAAATGTACCTACCGCCGATTCAATGGAAAGCAGAATACCCTCTCCTTCGGTCAGTACCCGGAGGTCACCCTGAAGGAGGCCCGTAAAAAGCGTGATGAGGCAAGAGCGCTCCGAGCATCTGGGATAGACCCGTCGGAACATCGAGAACAGGAAAAGGAACTTCTGGCCGGTGGAGGTACGTTCGAGGTTATCGCTCGACAATGGATTGAAAAGAAGCTCAAACCAACCGTGACAGCGGGACATGTCAACCTTGTAACCAGACGCCTGGAGATTGACGTATTCCCTCACCTTGGAACAGCCCAGATACGGGATTTGCGAGCACCAGACATTTTGGCGGTGCTGGAAAGAATGGAACTCCGAGGTGTGATTACTTCAGCGCATCGAGTAAGGCAGATAATTGGTCAGGTCTTCAGATTTGCAGTGGCCAGTGGCAAAGCTGAGTATGACCCAACATTCGCTCTTCGAGGAGCATTAACCTCTATCAAAGAAGAGCATCACCCTACAATCACAGACCCAAAAGCTGTTGGAGAGTTGCTGAGGGCTATCAACGGCTACTCAGGTTCCTTCGTGACCAAATGTGCGCTACAATTGGCTCCGCTGGTCTTTCTACGTCCTGGAGAGCTTCGACAAGCCGAATGGTCAGAATTTAACCTGGATGACGCTGAATGGCGAATACCGGGAACACGGATGAAAATGAGAAAGCTCCATATCGTTCCCCTTTCCAGACAATCATTGGCAATCCTGGAACTACTACATCCACTTACTGGAAAATGTAAATATGTGTTCACAGGTGCTCGTTCAGATGACCGGCCAATGTCAGAAAACACCATCACTGCTGCTCTACGTCGTCTTGGGTACGAGGTAGGTACAATGACTGGACATGGTTTCAGGAGTATGGCCTCTACTCTTCTCAATGAACAGGGATGGAACCGCGATGCCATCGAGAGGCAACTTGCCCACGCTGAAAGAGATTCGGTTCGAGCATCCTATAATTACGCAGAATACCTGCCTGAGCGAAAGAAAATGATGCAAGCTTGGGCAGATTATTTAGACAAACTGGCTGGAATTAAATAAACAACAAACCTTTAAAAATGAGAAAAAACATGTCAAAACCAGATTGGCTCCCAAACTGGAAGAATCCCTCAGAATATCCTGATGTTGACACTACAAGCATCGAGCAGTGGGCGTGGGAATTTTTACGCAGAAATAAGAACTATCAAAAAAATTTTTTAAGAGCAGCAGAAGCATCAGAAACTGCAAAAGAAATGGAGTCTGATTTGTCAGAATTCCAGGTTTCTATTAAGAAATATATCAGCGATTTAAATTCAGAAATTGAGACAGAAACTGATAAGGAGTTTCTAACAGGCGAAATAAGAGAATTAGAAGATACTTTAAGAGAAGAACAGTCATCGTTGTTCTCTGAGCAACTAACGGTGTATGATTTTTTAACCAGATACAGGCTAAACAAATCATGGTCAAACTTAATCCATCTATTCAACCCAAGCAACAACTATAAAGAAGGAGTTTTTGATAAAGATATCACACCATCATTTTGCATGGTATCCGAAGATAGTGAAAATTGGGTAAATGGAGATAGTGATGCAGGAGAAATGTTTGGCGGATTAGATGATGGCGAATTAATGGATAAAGGGTTTTTATGCTTTCTTTATTCTAGCACTGAAATTCTTGTTAAATTTGACGTATCACTCTCAATTGATAAACAGCTTTCATCAATCAAAAAAGTGCTCACTCAAAGAAAAAAGAAATTGGCTCAACTGGATTTTATAGAATCTCCATCAGACCCAAGAAAAGTTTGCGACAACTACCAATCATATTTGAGAGTACTTGATGCCAAACAGTCAGGAATATCCAACAAAGATATAGCAAATCATCTTTTTCCAGAATTAGGAGCAGATAACAACAAAGCAGAAGATAAAGGACAGACAAATATTAGAAACCATTTAAAAGCAGCAACTGCACTGTCAGAAAAGGATTGGGAAAGAATTCTCTTCATCGATTAATTCAAAATTCAGTGTAGGATTTAGCGAGTTCTAAATCTGTCAATATACGATATCAAATCTGTGATGTCCAAAAACGCCCTATTCTGCTCAATTTTTAGCTAATGAAAATCGCCACAACATGCTGCAAATAAATTTTATTTCAGCGTGCTGTCGGGTCTATTGTCCAAGCACGTAGTTTTTGCCAACTTGGACACCCCATATCAAATCATCCCTCTTCATCTTCATTCCTGACCACCCAACCGCCTGCTAATTAACAGCCAGCAGTTAGCTAACAGCCTATTCTTTTTTTTCATGCTTCTAAAATGAAGAAATCTAGTCCTGTCACACAGAAGGCACCTGTTAGGTAACAGGTGTGATTACCTTTATCAGTTTTAGTTTTTGACAAGGATGATTGTTCATGATAACTTCCTTTCCAACGAAAACGAGGAACCACTCGAATGAACAGCAACGAACAAGGAATCGAATAGAAAGGAAAAGGAAAACGAAAAATGAACAAGTACGGAATCGATAGCACGTCTAAAGAACAACGCACGAAAGAGGCGACCTACCGCCAATTTGTGGATGGAAAGGTCTTCCTGAAAATCAACAACATCCTTGAGCTGTATCCGGTTTCAAAATCCACCTGGTGGGCCGGGGTGGCTTCAGGACGTTTCCCCCCATCAGTAAAGCTTGGACCACGCACCACGGTATGGAGAGCAGAAGACATCAACGTTCTGCTGAACAACCCATCAAAGGGTTGGAGCAACACCCATCAGGCGGTTTATTGATGGTTACAGGATATGACTGTTTGTACACTAACGTAGCATGAGCACTTGGAGAGACGAAAATGAAATCAACAAAGGCGTTGAACGTTGTCGGTGGCAGAAGTGGTATTTCGTATACCAGTGAGAATGGAAATGTTGCATCAGACGTAACCCTTAAACAACAAGATTCGGAGATGGAAATGAAAGCTACAATGGTAAAGGCGTTGAACGATGTCGGTGGCAATAGTGGTACTTCGCATTCAAACGAAAATGGTCGGGTACAATCAAAGAAAACCATTCAAGAACTTATCTTTGATATGGATAGGAAAGCTAAAACAATCAGGGAATTGAACATTTTTGGTGGCAATAGTGGTACTTCGAATTCCAATGTGAATGGAAATGCTACACTAAATGTAACCATTCAACAACAAGATTTGGAGATGAAAACGGAAGAAACCGAGCAAAACGAGAACCGTGTGAAAATCGGAAGCAATATTAGTTCTTTCCGAGTAGATACTGCGAGCTGTTCATCATATGCAATTAATCTGATGAAACAAAATGGAGAGAAGAAAGAATTGAGTGCGGAATCTTCGGAAAATGAAGGTGGATTGTCAAATCTTGAGAAGGATATCAAGGATGCCAAAGCTGGAAATGCACAAGCTCAGATGAGGCTTGGAAGACGATATATAAGAGGGGAAGGAGTCCCACAGGACATCAAAAAAGGAGTTAGGCTTATCGAGCTAGCTGCAAAAAAACATGACCCGGATGCTTTATGCGACTTGGGCACAATGTACGAGGATGGTCAAGGAAAGCCACAGAACCTCAGAAAAGCAGTTAAGTACTACCGTCTAGCTATTAAGCTAGACAATCGAAGTGCCATGTCGAATTTGGCCTTAATGTACTATAAAGGAAATGGTGTGCCAAAAAACATCGCTGAGGCATTTAGATTGTGTCAAATGGCTATTGACAGAGGGTCAGAATATGCCATGAACAATATGGGTAATATACTATGTCATGGTGAAGAAGAGATTCGAGACATTGCAAAGGGAATAGAGATGTTTATCCTGGCTGCGCAAAATGGGTATGCTGGCGCTCTGTGGCAACTAACCATGCTGATATATATATCCAAAGGTGATAATAGTCAGCAAGCATATTTTGAGGCGTTTTGTGAATCCTTAAAATATGGTAACGCAAAATCAAAATACATGCTGGCAATGGAGATTCTCAATTGGTATTACGGACCTCCAGACTTCAGTAAGGCGATAATGCTTTTTTGCATGGCCGCCAATGGTGGTTATGTCCTCGCACAAACAATGCTTGGTTCTTTGTATGCGGAAAGAACAGGTCTGCCAGAGGACTCAAATGGAGAACCTATATGGCTAAGCCTCGAAGATAAAAGAGGATTGCCAGAAGATTATGTGACATCCTACATGTGGTTGACCCTTGCCGTGGAACAGGGTGGTGAAGATGCCATGGACTTTCGTACAGAGATTTCAAAACACATGAACTCTGAACAAATTGCTGAGGCTCTTGAGATGGTGAAAAATTGGAAATCAACTCAAAGAGATGAGTAATTCTTTGGGCCTGTTACCAGTCATGGGTAGCAGATATGGTGCAAAATAAGTGGGATGGGTCAGAATACCCTCCCACTCATAAGATTATCTTAGTTTCCACTTTGTGAAATATGAATTTGTTGTTTGTAAACTGTATCAGAGAGTAATGACCTCATAGACAATCTGGAAAACATTATGGAACTCGTTATTGAATATAAAAAGCACATACTGATGAACAGATTGGTATTTTATCATTTATGGGATAGTGCTAAGTAAGGAACTTCTCCCAGAAGAAAAGGTTTGAGTTGGCAGAATTTCACAGGAATAATCGCTGTAGGAATTATAAAACAATGCTGGAAAATGGTGGTCCTTATCATTCCTAAGATATCACCAGAAGACGTATCGCTAAGGCTTTATAGAAGAGAGACAAACATCAACAACTTTTTCGAGGAAACGGAAATGGCAACAGTAAACACATCGGTGATTTTTACACTGAGTAATGTGATTGTAAAATACGCAAATCTAGACGTAGGCGCTGACTACTTTGGAAGATTACAGTGGAAAGCAAAGCTGGAATTCGCATCGAAGAAATCAGATTTCGATACTGTCGTAAAAGATATTCTCCAGATGACTGGATGGTCGTCTTCTGAAGAAATAAAAAACTATGTTAGCTTAGAAAACAAAAATGCGTCTATATGGGCAACATCTTTCAATATTGTTCCTGTGTACGACAAAGATGCCACATTGATAAGTGCTGACAATATCAAGAAAAATGATATCGTCAATGCTAAAATTGAGATTGTCCTCGGCATGACAGATGGAAAAAAATCCATGTATTACGATTTGAAAGCTGTTCAAAAAGTTGCAAGTGGTGAAAGAAAGCCTGGTGCTTACCCGTATTTCACAAAAATCGAATGATGCACCTTAACAGAGTTCCTGAACTTTTGCGTAAACGATGAGAGGTTGGACACCATGGATATCTTAAGCACAGCATGCAAAATTGCTTCACTGGGTGGGAAGATTTTCCCATTACTTCCAAATGGCAAAACTCCCCTTAAATCTGGTTGGCAGGATATGGCATCTTCCAATCCAGAAGAGATTGAACTTATGCTGAAGAACAAGCGCCTGAATTACGGTGTTACCAGCCTTTTCGTGATTGATGTGGACATGAAAAATGGCAAGAACGGGGTGGAGTCGCTCAACAAACTCTCCAATGAGTTTGGGGGACTTCCATCCACCTTAACAGTTTCCACGCCAAGTGGTGGATTTCACTACTATTTCCAACTGATTGCAGATATCGGAAACTCAGTTGGAGCGATTGGTGAAGGTCTTGATATACGTTCTGTAGGCGGTTACGTCGTGGGACCGGAATCTATCATTGATGGAAGGAAATATTCCATAATCACCGACACTACCGCATTGCCAGAATTGCCAGTAAATTGGAAAAATCATTTCATAAGTTGCAAACAACGTTATACGCCTGTTTCAGAGAGAATAAAGCCCGCTCATTGTCCGGTTCCAAATGATTTTGGAATCGAACAACCGGCTTATATAGATTCAAAAGAATCCATCACAATCGCTTCTCGATACTTGAAAGAAGTCGCTCCACCATCTATAGAGGGGAATGGCGGTGATGCAAATTCTATCAAAGTCATTCGGAAAGTTCGAGATTACGGGGTTTCTGAAAGTAAGTGTTTTGAGCTGCTTTTAGAATTCTGGAATCAGCGGTGTGTTCCACCATGGAGTAATTATGAGCTGCTGAAAAAAGTGAGCAGCGGTTACAAGAACGCACAAAATAAAGCTGGCTGTTTATCGCCACACTCTTTCTTTTCTGCTATAAAATAATCGATTCAACTTTGTGACGAGTTCGGGAGATACTTACAATGAATGATACCTTGAAAAGAAATTTAGACAGTGAATACGTTCAGCAAGCTGCTGGAAATTCTGATGTTTCGGATTCCCAGGGGAACAAAGAGGCTGTTGATTTGGAGCAGGAGAAGAAGCCGTCAAAACCAGACTTCATCAACAGTACTACACTATACACGTTAACTCCCGCTTTAAGTGTGCTTGAGATGCCTCCTCAGAAGTGGTTGGTTAAGAAGATAATTCCTCAAACTGGCATCGTAGTACTGTATGGACCATCTGGTTCGGGCAAATCGTTTCTGGCTCTTCATCTGGCCACAGCGATTGCCAATGGTGAAAAATGGTTTGGGAGTATCACCGAAATGGTTCCCGTTGTTTATATGGCATTAGAGGGAGAGTCTGGCTATTCTGCTCGATTGAAAGCTCTTGAAATGCAATCAAAAATTCCAGAGTCCCATTTGAGTTTTATATTCTCTCAACAATTTAATGCACATTCAATGGAAGATATCGAGCGATTGGCAGACTCAATTATCAAATCTTCTGGTCATGGCTGTGCAATCATCATTGATACTCTCAGCCAGGCCGCCAGTGGAGTTGATGAAAACAGCTCGCAAAGCATGAGTAGGATTATCTCTCACCTGCAATTGCTACAAAATCTGGTTGGAGGGGTAGTCATTGTTATCCACCATACAGGTAAAGATGTTTCCAGGGGCATGCGTGGCCACAGTTTGATTCACGCCGCGATTGACGTTGCTCTTGAGGTTTCTGTTGTTTCAGAGAATTCTCGCAACTGGAAGCTAACCAAGAGCCGGAATGAGGTATCAAACACGGTGTATCCGTTTTCATTGCGCAGAATTACTCTTGCTACTGATGAAGATGGAGATGAAATCAGCTCTTGTGTTATTGATGAAGGTCTGGTCGAAAATTCCGGTAGAGGTTCACAGTCTATTCTCCACAGGTCTTTACCAAAAAACCAGGAAGTTGCTAGAAATATCTTGATGCAAGCGTTATCAACTACTTCTGCTCAACCTACTATGGATGAGGCGGTTTCAATGGTTTCTCAAAATCTTGACTGTGAAAAATCCAGACAAAGAGAACGAGCTAAAGCCTCCATTGACGGTTTAGTATCAAAAGGAATCTTCAATTTAGCTGATGGCAGATTGCATCTGAAAATGGCTTCATGAGCTTCTCAAACTATCAAGCTCTTTTCAACAATCGAACCTCGTTGTCAAATCACAACCATCACTTAACCCTTCCCGAAATTCCCGTTCTTGCTATAGAGTGGGGATTTTTCGGGAATTTCGGGAAAAAATAATTCTCCATCAGTTAAAAAATTCAATGGTGATTGTTAAAAGAATCATCAAAATGCAATGATTGTTGATTGATTCGTTATTCTCTCTCAACTGATGCGTCTGTAAGGAAGCTTCATTTGAAGATGGAAGATGATATCAAAAAATGCGCTATAAACTATTCAAACTATCGTATCTTCTTTTAACAATAAAACCTCATTGTCAAATCACCATCAACTCTTAACCATTCCCGAAAATCCACCTTCTATAAGAAGAACGGGAATTTCGGGAATTTCGGGAAATGATTGCACCTCAGTCACTTATAAAATCAAGTGGTGATGGTTAGAAAAATCTTCAATATTTATTGATTGTTGATTGATTCGTTTTTCATCTTTCAACTTATACATCTGTTGGTAATTGTGTGTATTAAATACTAAGTGGCCATTTAGAAAAAACACACCAACTAATTACGATTATATATTAATCAGTAGGTGTGCATTAAGTAGGTAACCACTTACAATAGTTAGTACACACACAATATTTTCTATTACACTATAATTAGTATGTTGTGTCTTGTATCTTTTCTAAGTGGCCACTTACAAAAAAAGCACCACAAATATATATACACCATTACCTATGATTGATGATGATTCCATATCATCAATCAATATATATACAATCCCCGTTTTTCCCGTTTTCCAGAAACAATATATAGAAACGGGTTTTTCGGGAAGATTCTTCTGAAACTCAACAAACGTTTCATCTTTCAAGAGAGCATTGAATCTCAGCTTATCCTTCGACATTCCACCATGTCATAAGGCTTGATATTATAAGGGTGAGCACCCGTAATTTTTGAAAGTGGAGCATACGAAAATGATGACAAGCATTTCTCAAGATTCAATCACTGTAGGATTTTCCAAAGAGTCCATTCTTGATACAGTTGGAGCTGGCAAGTTTTTGAATTTATCTCCTGCAACTCTTGAAAAATACCGTCAGAGAAACTCTTACATTAAAGGTCCAAGGTTTATGCGATTTGGCAACCACAAGATTTTTTATAAAATAGCAGATTTGCAAGAATGGTTGAAAGAAAGGTTGGTTGAGCGAGATTAGAGATGCATCGGATAACCTGTTGTTTTATAATGTTGCGGAATTGTCAAGATACATTTTTCGTGATTTGATACTCTGATTGCTGAGTAATGGCATGCTAATTGATTATTTTTTGATATTCAATCACCATAACATTCATTCCGTTTTCTTCAACATGGTAACAGATTACCATGCACACATTAAAACCGGATTGAATATTTGGAAGAATCCATTCTCAAATTTTGTCACATAGAACACCTAGTATTCTGAGGTTTGAATTTTTGTAGAACATTGACCACGCTGGTCACATGCCAGCGTGAACCACGAGAAGGGATACCATCTGAGTTCAATTTCTCGGTGATGGCCTTCAGAGTCATCCCAGAGTTGCGGAGATTGGCAATTGTCTGGATGGTTTCCTGTTCCGTTTCGTGTGGTAGGAGAGTTACACCATCATTATGCATGCAATAGCCGAAGGGGATTCCACCTACACGCTCTCCCTTGGACCGTTTGACCGCCATAGCAGCGGTGGTGCGAGAGCGGATAAGTGCCCGCTCATATTGAGCGAACAAATCAATCATCCCACGCATAAGTTGTGCTTCAGGACCGGTTCCGTTTCCAACACCATCTGCTGACACCACACGGCCTCCTGCTCTTTCTACGAGCCGCTCAATCATAGCGGCGAGCATGGAATCACGGGCAAGTCTGTCACGTTTGGCAACAAGGAGAATACCTGCTCCACTGGTCTTCATACAGTCGATAGCTGCCATCAGCTCATGACGATGCTCAAGACCGGCACCACCGGAGATGGACTCTTGGAACGTAGCAACAGGAGAGACACCGTTGAACTGACACCAGCGTTCAATCGCATCCTTTTGGGCTTTAGGACCGAGATGCTGTTCCTCAGTACTAACTCTGATAAAGAGAACAGCTTTAGTAGAATCACCGAGAGAGATTTTCATGGCAGCTCGTGAATTGTGATTGAGACGATTTTTTGATTCTACCCTTAACGGATTTAAAATACAAGAACCGTTCCCTTCTTGTACAGAATTTTTGCACACTCTCATCTAAATTTTCCATTTTTACATGGAATAGGAGTCTCCAATGAATGACTATAAAGTTGATTTTGACCGTCTGTTTTTTGACACGCTTAAAATTCCCTACAATGCGTACTGCAAGAGATGTTCTGTACCTACCAAAACTCCGATAGCACCTTATGTGGGTTTAGGGTACTGGCACGCCAATCCTAGAGTTCTCTTCGTAGGTTCTTCGCATTTTACAAACAAAATGAGCCTAAATTACATGCTGCACGACTTAGATGCACAAACCGCCTTCTTTATTGATGGGTGCATTGAAAATTTGTTTGACAACCCGCAATTTGATAGCATCGCATACGCAACCTTAATTCCGTGTCCATTTCCATCGAAGTCTATAAAAGATAGTATTCTTGATAATTGTGCCAATGGACTTAACACGCTGTTTCACATTATAAAGACACTTCAGCCTGATAACGTGATTTTCTTCATCTCTAGAAATCAGTACAATGCTGTCCATGATTTGTCACTGCTGACAAAATCTGGCACAAGCGTTGAAGAAATCACGAAAATAGATTCTGAAATTGAACAAGATGGTTATAGTGCTCCATTTTGGAGTAGAAGAATAGAAGCAGATTACGGGAATGTGAATGTTCTGGTGTTAAATAGGAATGTTACTTATGACAAATTCTACTCAAGAATCATTGAAAGCGGTCCAATAGAATCAAGAGAGAATAGTAAAACAATAATTGGCAGTATTCTTTCAAGCATCTGGAAGAGATAGATAAAATTTCTCCTTGAAGTTATTTTTTCAATCTCACAGAAAATCATTGACAAAATTTGTAGAAATTCTCATCATATTGGCACTATTCATTTTATTCTAAAAAATGGAGACTGACCAATGGCTGCGAGCAAGAAGACCGTGAGTCAAGCTGCTGAAGAGAAGGAGATAAAACCCGTAGCAGAGGCACCTGTTCCTCCCACTTATGAAGAGGAATTGCAGGTTGTGGGTGTGCCGTACAAGACCTTGTTGAAGTGGAGAAAGTCCATAGATGCTGAGATTGAAAGGCAAAAGAAGCAAATAGAAGAAGATTTCAGAAAGAAAACCCTCCTGGAGGCGGAAGCTCTTGGACTTTCCATCAATAAAGTGTTCGGGATTGCAAATACCGAAGCTGCTGAAATTCCGGTTGAAGAAGGAAAGACCAAGAGAAAGAGAACAGATGCGGGTGTCAAGGCTACGCCGTTTTATCAGAATCCGAACGATGCTTCTCAAGTGGCTTCCAGGCGTGGTCTGCACCCCAAGTGGATGAGAGACCTCTTAGCCGAAGGAGTTCCAATTGAGTCGCTCATCATCAAGAATGACTGACCATTCTTTGTGTATCCTCTGTTGGAGGCAGTGCCAAACACACTGCCTCCATTTTTCAGAGATACGGAAAATCCCATAATACGCTATCCATTCTGGTTAATCACCTTCACCATCTCGCTGTTTATCTGCTGAAACAACACCCCCCCCTCATCATTTTAATCACAAAATCACTTTCAAATCAAAATCCTGCAAAAAAACACCTCCTAGATAGCACCTCTGAGGCCGGTTGGTTCCTGTGGAACTGATAGGGACCACAACACCGTGGTGACCGGGTTGTGAGAATCCAGTGGGTGAACGCAGCACCTCAACTGCGGCATCACCACCACCGATGTATAGACCCAAGCCGCTGTAGATGCTATCCTTGGCACCTCATCAGCTCATTTTCGCGGTTTTTGCAGCAGAGAAAATGCACAATACGAATAAAGTTATCATGAAGTTTATATAAAGAATGAGAAATTATACAGCAAACTTTACCAAGGCATCCCTTATATTGCAGGAGAGCCGCATTATTGCTAAGTTATTGCTCGAATCCCCTTCTGAGGAGGTGTGGAGGGAAGAAGTACTTATCATAAATATCTTGAAAAAGCGAACCTTGAACTCATCTTTAGGTTATGCTAATTTAGTTAAAGCGAGACTTGGAAAGCTGCATCCCGATGCCTTGCCTCTCGTAGCGTTCGGGTCCAGGGAGGTAGCCACTCAGATGCTTCTTGCTTCAACAGTGAAGTACTCCCCGCTCCTGGGAATCTTTATGTTGCAAGTTTTGCAAGATTTGTATCGCAGCTTCAACGACCGGTTGACCATCCACCATTGGGACCGGTTCCTGGAGCAGGTATGGGAACAGCAGAGTCCAGACGCTTCCAGGTGGTCTGAACGAACAATCTTGAACCTCCGCAGAACCGGATACCGGATTCTTGTGGAAGCAGGGTTTCTCTCTGACACTAAATTGTTGAAATTGCAGAGAGTATTTATTCATCCTGATGTTGAGTCATTTTTGAAGCAACATGATGAGAAGTTTGCTCTTGCTTGTTTAAGGGTTTCTTCATGAGCAGTTTAACCGAAAGACTTAACAAGATTCTGGACCGTCTCACCTCGGATGATTTCCTCTCAGGGAGTGGTCTTGGGAATGAGATTCCGTTCCATGCGTTTGACTATCCCCCACAGCAGGAGCTGGCGGTCCGTGACCATATCCGCTTTCTGGAGCAACAGATTCCCAGAAAGAGACAAGAGCTGTCCGTGTTGAATATCAATCTGTTCGACCTGGTTGTAACTTATCTTCAACAACGTGGATTGTTTGATAAAGCAGTTGAGATGCAAACAAATAGGGGAAATCCATTTATTTTAGATAAGTTAAAAGCTCCTCTTGATGCCACCAAGCTGGCTAAAGTTATTCATGAGCGAATCCAAGAGGTTCAACCAAGCATGGTGTTCCTCACCGGTATAGGAACCGCATTTCCACTGGTGCGGACCCATACCCTTTTGAACAGCTTGCAACCATTGATGGGACAGACCCCCTTGGTACTGTTCTATCCCGGTGAATACGATGGTCAGGCGTTACGACTGTTTGGATTGTTGAACGAGAGAGCTTACTATCGAGCCTTCCGGCTCGTAGACTGATGATGATGAAGAAGAGGATGATTTCATAATGCTTATCAAAGACCTTTTCGCCAAACCAATCTCCAGGTCCATCAACGGAGTCATCAAAGCTGACCAAGCTGATGATGCTTCCGTATGGCAGGAATTGGATGAATACGTCATCACAAAAGAATTGGATGTTCATTTCCGACGCTTTTTTGAATCTTACTTAAATAGCATCACACGCCAGAATGACCCAGATATAATTGGTAAGGTTGGTGTCTGGGTCTCCGGTTTCTTCGGCTCTGGTAAATCCCATTTTATCAAAATACTTTCCTATCTGCTTGGCAATAGAACCATTTCCTATCAAGACAGTACCAAACAAGCATTTGAATTCTTTAAAGATAAAATCTCAGATACCATGCTCTTGGCTGATATCAAAAGAGCAATCTCCACTCCAGCAGATGTCATTCTCTTCAATATTGACTCAAAAGCTGATGCAAAAGATGGGCGTGATTCCATCCTTAAGGTATTTTTGAGAGTATTCAACGAGCGATTGGGCTTCTGTGGCGAACACCCGCATATCGCTCACATGGAAAGATACCTGGAAGAAAACGGGAAATTTAATGCATTTAAAAATTCTTTTCAATTAGATACCGGTAAGAATTGGGTGGAGGAGAGAGATGCTTATAATTTCCACACTGATTCTGTAGCCAAGGCACTCTCCGCTGCACTTGGCAAATCAATCCAGGATGCCGACACCTGGATTGAACGGTTTGAGAAGGACTTCAGCTTAACTGTTGAGAACTTTTCCAAGTGGGTCAAAGAGTATCTCGATTCCAAAGGTGGAAACCACCGCATCATTTTCCTGGTGGATGAGGTTGGCCAGTTCATTGGCCAAGACACACACCTTATGCTCAATCTCCAAACCATCACCGAGAACCTTGGAACTATCTGTGGTGGCAGAGCGTGGATTGTAGTGACTTCTCAGGAGGATATTGATGCTGTTCTGGGTGAAGTGAAAGCGTCCAAAGCCAATGACTTCTCCAAGATTCAGGGGAGATTCAAGACCCGTCTCTCCCTCTCCAGCGCCAATGTGGATGAAGTTATCCAGCGGAGATTGTTGGAGAAAACACCATCAGCCAAAAATGAACTGGTTGCAGTGTATTGTGGTAAGGCGGATATCCTGAAGAACCAGCTAAGGTTTGTGAATGCTGGAATGACCTTCCGTGCCTTTGGCAACGAGGAGGATTTTGCTGCCATCTATCCCTTCGCTCCATATCAGTTCCAACTTGTTCAGAAGGTATTTGAAAATATAAGAAAAGCAGGAGCAACTGGTCTCCACCTAGCTCGTGGTGAACGCTCGATGCTTGATGCATTCCAGACAGCCTCCATCAACGTCTTAAGAGAGGCTATCGGCGTATTGGTTCCCCTGCACATGTTCTATCCTTCCATCGAGAGCTTTTTGGAAGGGGCAGTTAAGTCCACCATTGATAACGCTGCACGCAACGCATCCCTGGAACCGTTTGATGGACTGTTACTTAAGACTCTGTTCTTGATACGTTATGTCAATGAAATCAAAGGAACAGTTGACAATCTTATCACACTCTTCATCGACCAGATTGATGCAGACAGGCTTGCCATACGGAACCAGGTTGAAGCAGGTCTCCAACGCCTTGAGGGTCAAACCCTGATAGGCCGGAACGGGGAAGAGTTCTTCTTCCTCACCAACGAAGAACGTGATATCAGTCGTGAAATCAAGCTGGTAGAACTTACCTCTGCTGAGGAAGCCAAGTTCCTTGGAGAACTTATATTTGATGACCTGTTGGGTGGATTGAAGAAGCATCGCTATCCTGATAACAGTAAGGACTTTGAAATCAATCGTCTATGCGACCTGCACCCCCATGGAAACAGAACAGATGGAGCGTTGACCATTTTGATGGTCACTCCACTCTCAGATGATTATAGGATGTACAAAGATGGCAAATGCCTCCTGGAAAGTGATGATAAGGTGATTGTCCGTTTAGATGATGACACAACACTTGGACGGGAACTCCGTCTCTATCTTCAAACTGAGAAATATATCACCAGAAAGAATGACCATTCTGCATCCAGCACAACTCGCCAAATTCTTCAAGAAAGAGCAAATGAGAATCGCCAGCGTCGTGATAGATTAAAGTTTGTGATTGATAGATTGGTCAAAGAAGGACGCTATTTTGCTGCTGGTCAGAAGCTAACTCTGAAGAAACCAACTGCTATTTCTGCCATTGAAGAAGCATTTAATTATCTGATTAAAAACACCTTTAGCAAGATGTCTTTTTTGTGTCAGCTGTCAAAGAATCCCCTTGCTGAAATTAAGTCAATTCTGAGTTCTGTACAATTTGACAATCCCATGGATTCAGATGCTGATATCAACGAAGCTGCTATCAAAGAGGTAGGGAATTTTATCTCCCTTTCTTCTCAGGCAAATCGTCAAATCATTCTTGATGAGATGATAGAGAAACCGTTTGGCCGTCGTCCCTACGGTTGGCCAGAATTGGAAGTACTCCTTCTGGTGGTGAAGCTGGTTAAAAATGGGGAAATCGCTCTAAATATGGATGGAGCGGTACTTCCTGTTGATAAGACTTATGATGCCGTTCAAACACCGGCTAAGTGGAAACGGATTTCTATCAGCAAGAGGAAAACTACTGATACCCCAACCCTTCAGAAAGCCGCACGATTGGCAAAAGAGCTTTTTGGGAAACTTGCTCCCATATCAGAAGATGCTCTTGATAAGTCCATCAAGGAGGGTTTCACCTCCTGGCAGTCAAAGTTGGGCGAGTGGTCAGGTTTAGCCAAAACCGGAAACTACCCTGGTCAAACCGAAATATCCGATGCTCAAGGCGTGGTATCCAAACTTCTCTCCATCTCTGACAGCTTTGACCGTATCACTAAGTTTCTGGAGTTGGAGAATGACCTTAAAGACATTTCTGATGATATTCATGACCTTGAACAGTTTCACAAGACCCAGAAACCGGCTTGGGAACGTCTGCTGAAGGCTCAGAGCCACTATAAACCCAATGCAAGACAACTGGAGCAGGATGCTGATGCTGGTCCTGCACTACAACGTATCTTGCAAATATTGCAATCACCCTCTCCCTACGGATTGATTAAAGAGGGGGATGCTCTCATCCAGAAGGTGGAGATGGTCAACACCCGATTGGTTGGGGAAAAGCGTTCCCATGCACTTGAGAGAATCGAACAGCTTGTTGCTCAACTTAAGAGTGAGTTGCAACAAAATCAAGCGAATGCGGATTTAAGTAATGCGTGTTTATTGCCCCTGCAAGGCATCAAGAACCAGGTGGAGAAGGAGGTCAGTATCGCACATATCTCCCAACTCCAAACAGAGGCTCAGGCTGCTGTAGACGAGGCGTTTGACAGAATTGTCAAAGCACTGAAAGGACCAGCACCTCATCCATCACCAAAACCAGCTGGTGGTGGAATTACCACACCTCCTCCAAAGCCAATACGTGCCCGGAGAGTTGTGCAGGTAAGTTCTTTGTCATCCAAGGGATTCCTGGAAAGCAAGGAGGATGTTGAAGCCTTCTTACAGCGGTTACGCAAAGAGTTGGAATCAGCTTTGGCCAACAATGAACGGATTGAAATTCGCTGACTTTATATAAGGTTATGACAAAACCATGAACCGCAAGAATCTGAAAGATTATGCTCCCCAAGCTCGTCTTGACTTCATTGCAGCAGTTACAGCAAGAGCCAACCGGTTTGGGATTTCGGAGAATGGTTCCACTCCGATGGAGCATCGAGGGGATGTTGTTGCGATTGGTGGTAGCGTCTATCCAAGAGCTGTGGGTCTGCAACGAGACAAGCTGATTGAGCGCATCAAACTCCAAGGATTTGCTCAAGCAATGGAATCGGTGGCCTACACCTGGTTTAACCGATTCGCTGCACTGCGCTTCATGGAGTTGCATGGATACCTTGACCACGGATTTCGTGTTTTAAGTCATCCTGATGGTGGAGTCCATCCACAAATCCTTGAGCAAGCAGAATATCTGGAACTCTCTGGATTG
>NZ_RXIU01000240.1 GCF_004217665.1 Candidatus Magnetaquicoccus inordinatus
GGTCTTGCACGTGCGCAAAGCGACAAAAGCAGAGCCAAACCAGAAGTTGATTTACCAAGCTCTTGCCATCGACCCCAACCCCGGTGGAGTAAAAAAGATGATTGCTTGATCAAAAAATGGCCAAGACATCAACTTTGTAGTGCCACTTGCGAAAAATCAGCATCACAATACACTGATATTGCTTGAAAAATTTTATAGTGTGTTAAACATGGGCTAGTGATGACGAGAATTTACATGATATTCTGCAACATGTGCGTCAAGAGAATACTCGCTGGTGCCACTTGCCGGTATTGCTCCTGACGGCAGAGGAGAGCACTGTCAGAGCAAATGTGTCGGCAGCCGGAGTCACAGAGTCTCTGAGTCGTTCTGTCGCAGAAGAGGTTTTATGGTCTGTTATCGAGAAGATGTTGACTCAACCCTTTTCATGCGTGGGATCGATAAACAGTTGATGGAGAATCTCCTGATAGCCAGCCAGCAACAGGGTTTGCTGATCGGCTTGCACGCCAAGCTGCTGCATGCAGAGGCTAAACACCTCCTGGGGATCCAGATCCTGCAGGGGTTCATCGGTATACTCTTGTTGATGGGCCTGTTCGAGCAGGCGTTGTTCTTTAATGCGCAAGACCTGCAAAGTGGCGGTAGCGGTGAGTTGTTCAATGCGCTCCCGTAAATTGCCGATGCGTTCTGTACCGGTATGAATGATCTCCAACCAGGCTTGCGAGCCAGTGTGAAGCAGTTTGAGCAGAGCCGCTTCAATCTCAGGCCAGGAGCCGCGCAGGGAGAGCAGCTCTTGGAAGCGAGGAACCGGCAAGAGTTGGACGACACAGTTGTCTGGCTCCAGAGTAACCAGGGTCACAGATTTTGCCAGATGGCTTTCGGCAAAGCCCATCGGCAGGGGCGAGCCGCTGTAGCGCAGATGGGGGTTGCCATTGACCATTTGCGGACGATGCAGATGGCCCAAGGCCAGATAATCGATCCCTTCGGGGAGGAGGGAGAGGGGAAACTGGCCCAGGCTGCCCACATAGAGATCACGCATGCCATCATCGCTGCTCTGCGGGCAACCGCTGGCAAAGAGATGACCGGTCACCAGCAGGGGCAGGCGTAGGGGCAATTGGCGGCGCAGTTGTTCAGCCTGGGCGATGACGTTTTGGTAGTGTTGGCGCAATCCTTCCAGGAGTTGTTGCTCTTTTTCTTCCGGGGATTCTCCGGGGGAGGGGATACGCAGGTCGCGTTCGCGCAGATAAGGCACCGCTGCCACGAGCAGTTCGGGAGTGCCATCAGGGGCAGAGAGCAGGCGCACCTCTTGTTCAGGCAGCTCTCTTTTGCCGCCGATGATATGCAGATTGAGTGGCTGCAACAGTGCAGCGGGGGCATCGAGCAGGGCAGGAGAGTCATGGTTGCCGCCGATGATCAGCACATGGCGACATTGTTTAGAAGCCTCAGCCAGCAGACGATAATAGAAGCTTTGCGCTTTGGTGCTGGGCGCAGGGGAGTCAAAAATATCGCCGGCGATTAACAGCAGATCGACCGCTTCTTGTCGCAACAGCTCGACCAACCAAATGAGCAGCGCCTCAAACTCATCCTGTCGCTGTCGTCCATAGAGGGTATGGCCAATATGCCAGTCGGAGGTGTGCAGGATTTTCATGTTTCCCCATCAAGCACGGCTTTGCAGGCGCGCTTTGCGCAGCAGGGAAACAATTTTTGGTCTGGCTCCGGCAGCCCGATCTATGTTCAAGCCATAGCGGAAAATTTCTGGAAAGTGATATTCGGAAACTAACTTGTCGTGAAAAATAATGCCATGTTCTATCAATAATTCAATCTCTTCCTCATCCAATCCGATTTGAGCTAATTCTAGTAATGAACATGGAGTAATGAACCTGTTGGGTGTGTTTGTTGCACTGTTTTGCATAATTTTGGCAAATATTCCCTTCAGCATATCATTTTCTTCGCTAATTTCAGCAATTTTTGAGTTGCTACACGACTGTATTGCCTCGCGCATGGCAGAAGGAGCAAGAATACGATCTGTCGTTTTTAACTTGATAGAGTTTTCTGCTGCCAAATGAAGAAATCTTACCACATCACGCGCTTGTATACCTCCATGCAAATCAGATAAAACGGATAAGACCCAATTGTTCGACTTGCTCTCCTTGGAACCTTCACCACCCATTTTATATCCCCAGAGAGGGACCAAACGTTCCATTTTATCCGCTTCATTTAACTCGGAGAAATCTTGCCATAATTGCTCCGTTGCCTGGGATCTATCGGCAACCCAGGCTGTCAACTCCAATGCTTCATCCCAGGTCCAGCGCAGTTCATGATTTTTATGTCTTTGTACAAATTGATTTCTGTTTTGTGGTATGGCATGTTCAACCATATCCTGTCGTATAAAAATTATGATGCCTAATGGCTGATCAGGAAGTGTTGCCAACCAATTGGGCAACTCTTGTATAAGAGCGTGCAGGGCAATCTGTTGTACTGGATTCTTGGTAAATTTATCAAATGTCTCTTCCAACCCGTCAATCAAAACAATCAGCTTTTGCTTTTTTTCTCTTAGGTGGGTGAGCAAAGCTTCTATGGGAGAATCTGTTGAGCTGACAGAAATGCCGAGAGAGTGAGCGATGAGGTCAGCCCATTGAGTGCGCCATGCAAACAAATTCTCTGAATTAAACTCGGATATTATTTGACGGATCTCATCTGAAGTATTGATTGTGGGAAGATCAAGAGCTTGCTGACATCTTTGTTGGTATCCGACCATTTCAGTGATGTTACAGTTTTTACCCCAGAGAAGTGGTAAAATTCCTGTCTGCAAAGAGCAGGTAAAAGAATTGTCAACTTTATTTACAAAATTTGACCAGTTTATGCTGCGGACAATATTGATAAATGAATAGGTCTTTCCGGCTCCTTTGGCACCTATAGAAACCACTATCGGCAATTTATGCAGATGATCCTCAGCCAGATTCTTTAGGGATTTAATCGGCAAGAAGCCGATTGTATTCTGTGGATCATAAGCGGCTTTTTCGGCTGTAATCATTGTATCAGCAAATTTCGCCAACTTTTTACGTTTTTCAAGCAAAGAGTGTTCTGTTACCAGTTCATTGGAGGGAGGAAGAGTAATGTGGCGTGCAGAAGGTAGCCATTGTTGCAGCTCATTCCACAGTTTTGTGGGAATACCCGATTGCCGTATGGCCTCCATGGCTTTATCCCATTGTGCGGATAGAGAGGCGAGCGATTCATGATAGGAGATTGTGGTGTAGGTAACTCCTTGCTCTATTTCGTTCAGAGTAATGGGGTTTTGTCTTTCATCGTCGCTGAGTCTTTCAGAAAAGAGATGGATCAATGTTTGATTGATTGGTTCCAGTTTTTGCTCGATATTGGCCAGTTCTGTTTGCGGGATTTGATTAAAAATCAGCGCAGGTATTATGCGTGTTTGTTGTTCATCCCATTGCGACTGCAGGAGCAGTTGTCGGATCAAAAGTTCCGTTCCCACCAATGATTGACCTGCACCGTTGGCAACATAGAGCGTGTAAACTCGTGGATCAAACAGAATCGGTGCGGCCAGTTCTGAAAAACCAGCACGCAAATCGATCAAGACCATATCAACCTGCAAGCGTTGGCCCAGTTGGGCAAGAGTCTCGGTCAAAAAGAAAGAGGAGTGGGCTGTGCTGTTCAACAACTGCTCTGGGGTAATGGCCAAAGCCAAATTTTCTTCAAGATGACGAAAACAGGGCAATACAAACAAATTGCCGACCTGCAAATTGCGTATTTTTTCTTCAGCAATTTTGAGTGCATTCTGGCCTTGCGGATCAGGATCGGCATGCAGCAGAGTCAAAAGATCGGCAAAAGAAAAATCAAAATCAGGTTTGCGATCACGCAATAAAATAGAGATTCCCGGCGCTTCAAAATCGCCATCGATCAACAAAACTTTTTTCTTCTTTTCGCTATAGGCTTGTGCCATGGACAAGGCACATAATGTTCTGCCCACACCACCCTTGAATGAATGAAAGACCAGCAATGGCGGAACATCTGACGGAAATGGTTGCGGCAAGGGTGCAGGCTTGGCATGAAACAAAATTGTTCGCGAAGGTGAAAAACGGGGCCTAAAGGTTGTTTCCTGCCACTTTGCACTTTCTGCGTTGTCCAGTAACTCCCATTGTACCTGCAGGCGAGAAAGATCTGTTTCAGATAGGTTAAATTGGATGAAACAATCTTCTTGGGTTTCGTTCCATCTGTGTTCGCCGACAATCTCCTTAAACCATTCAGAAGCATCTCTTTTTATTGTTGCAGAAGAATCTGTGTTGATACCGATGAGTATACAATCCCAAAATGTTTGCGCATATATTAAACCAACCGGTGGTTGGGAATAGTTGCTCTTGATGCTGGGTGAGGTTACCTTCCAAAGTAATCTAGAAAGATCCACCCAACTGAGAAGGATTTCTGCAGAGAAGATTGAATTATATGGTCTATGTTTAGCTAAATTTTCAATCATAACTTCCTCATTCTTTGATCTATTAATTCATCAAGTTTTTTTAGCCATTCAATTATAGCTTTTTCATTTTGCGGAATCACTTTCCATCCATATCGCCACGCCAGATGAATGTCGTAAAATTGATTGTGATTTATAGATCCGGATAATGGTAATTGTAAACTTAAATTTTTTGGAAAATCTTTAATTTCAGAAGCGTTAGGATCAATTTTACGAAGTATCTTTGCCAAATTATGTGAGAAAAAGTCATCTCCTTTTTCCGGACAGTGTTGTAAATTTTGATTTTTGATAAGAATGTATTTCAAGCCACACTCAATCGCATAGAAATACAACAAATAAAATGCTCGATCTTTATATTGATCAGGTGAATATTTTCTGAAATTTTTCCAACTGTCTCGAAGATCATAATCTGAACAATATTTAACTATAGCCATCTTCAATCATCCGCAGACTTGGGGGGATCTCGATGCAGGTCGCGGTGGCGCAGCAGTACCATGAAGCCTTGCTGTTGCAAGCGCTGGCTGAGCTGCTCAACCAAAAA
>NZ_RXIU01000241.1 GCF_004217665.1 Candidatus Magnetaquicoccus inordinatus
CACGAATTACTGGACCAGCACAACAGCCTCTTTTTATACCGACAAGGCGTTTATGGTCTCTTTTGCCAATGCCGCTATTGCAGTCGATAACACACTGAACACAGCCCATTTCATGGCCGTGCGAGATCCTGTCACTGGCACGACATTGGTTCCCAAGAGTGGGCAGATCATTTCCTATCACACCCGAGATGACGGTGCATTGCAAAAGGGAGTTGCCTGGCCCGCACCGCGCTTCAGTGATCAAGGGGATGGGAGTGTGATCGATCTTTTGACAGGTCTGACCTGGATGAAAAACGCCAAATGCTGGGGGATTTCCATGAGCTGGACGGATGCATTGAACAAAATAGCCGACTTGAACAATGACCTGACCAACAAAAACTGTTCTGTTGCCCCTGTTTATCTTGGTTCCAAGAGTGATTGGCGGCTGCCCTCACGTTCTGAATTGGAGAGTTTGCTGGATATGGGCAGCAATACCACCCTTTTACCTCCTGCCATCCCACCTGTTATGCCGGCATTGCCATTAGCCCATCCCTTTTCCAATGTCACTCCAGTGGATGAGACTTGGCCCCATACGGATGATGCGTATTGGTCGAGCAGTACCGCACAGGATGCACAGAATGGCTGGACGATCCAATTCAGCATGGGTGAAATTCGCAGTGAAAACAAGACCTCCTCTTATCATGTTTGGCCAGTCCGAGGTGGAAAATAATGGATCGGTCTTGTTAAATTCTTTTTGGAATATCGGCCAATTGCAACCAGTCAAATCAGCCCGGTTGCCCCAATTATCCATGCACCAAAACAAGATCCAACACCCGACGCGGGAGAATACGACGCAACAGGGCAAAAATATGGGTTGGCAGGGTGACTCCATAACGCACCCTGGGACGGCGACTCTCCAGGGCATGGATCACCTTGTGCAAAACCGCCTCAGGGGGCAAAGAAAAACGTGCCCCACCCTCCTCGGCCTGCTTTTGAAAACGCGCTTCCAGGAGTTGATAATCCAACTGACGACAACTTTTATTCAAATCCACATAACGTTGAAATGACAATGTGGCATTTCTTCTGAAATCCGAATGAATCGGCCCAGGCTCAATCAACGAAAAATAGATCCCACTCCCTTGCCATTCCAAACGCAGGGTCTCGGTCAACCCCTCCAAGGCAAACTTGCTGGCCACATACGCCCCACGAAACGGCAAAGCCACAAATCCCAACACAGAACTGTTCTGAATGACACGACCATATCCTTGTCGTCGCATCACTGGCAATATCAAAGATGTCAATTCATGGGTTCCAAAAACATTGGTTTCAAACTGCGCCCGCAACGCCTCCCTGGAAATGTCCTCCAAAGCACCCGGTTGACCATAGGCCCCATTATTAAACAAGGCATCCAAGGTGCCTCCAGTCTGCTGCAACACCCAATCCACCGCACGATGAATAGAATCAGAATCATCAAGATCCAGATAACAAGATTCAAATCCTTTTTGTTGCAATATTTTTACATCTTCTTGTTTCCGTGCAGTGGCAAATACCCGATATCCACGCTCTCGCAACCCTTGCGCTACACACAAACCAATCCCACTGGAACAACCAGTGATTAGAATTGTTTTTATAGGTTGTCTATGAAAGTTTAGCACCGCGTTGTCTGACGATCCACATAATGTCCAATGTCACAATCCGATCCGTGCGTAACCAACAGATCCCATACCTCATCTTCGTCATTGTCCCACACCGCTTCAAGGCTCGCGACCTGGGCATGCATCAAATCATCCCACGTGGCACGCTCTTCCTTTTCCATCAAATAACCAATAAAATCCAATACCTCACACGCCAAATGGTCAGGCAGCATCTTGGTTTGTTCATACACACGTTCCGCAATCGTCATGGCCATTTCCCTCACAAACATACAGTCAGATCATTCTTTTCCAAACTGTTTATTGCCACTGCATACCCATCTTCAAAGCATGCCCACGCATCCATTCAGCCGCCGTCATTCTCCGCTTGCCTGGCACTTGAACCTCTGTCACGATCACCGAGCCTTCTCCACACGCCACCTCTGGACCCTCTGGGTGAATGGCGATCACACTCCCCACCTTCCCCACGCCATGGGCCACGCGACAACTCAAAATCTTGATGGGCTTGCCCTCCAATACAGCCACAGCCCCTGGCCACGGATTGAGAGCCAAAATGTGACGCTGCACAAAATCCGCCTTGTTTGCAAAGCAAATCTTTTCATCCTCCCGCGTCAGCTTGGTGGCATACAGTACTCCCTCCTTGGGTTGGGATGCAGGTGCAATGATCCCTGCCTTGAGTTCTGCCACAGTCTTGATGAGCAATTCCGCCCCCAACAAAGACAACTCGTCATGCAATTGCCCAACCGTCATGGATGGCACCAAATCACGCTTTTCCATGGCCAGAATCGGACCTGTATCCAAACCCGAATCCATTTGCATGATGCTGACCCCAGAAAGTGCTGAATAAGGTGACTTCCATGAAAAAAGGGTCCATAGCGTACTCCCATGCAGGGGGATTTTCCATCATTGAACTCTCCATTGTCATGATCATCATTGGATTAATCATCTCTGGAGGGATCAGTGTGTTTGGGCCGTCCATGAGACAGGCACTCAAGAACAAAAATGAAGTCGTGGTCCAAGATGCGGTCAAAGCCTTGGTGGGTTATGCTGGGGCGCAGAAATTATTGCCAACCACGTTGAGCGGTGTGGCCAGAAGCCTTTTGGATGCGCAGCAGAATGCATTGTTATATGCTTATGATAATAATTTTATCGAAAATGGCAATGTATGCAATCGAGATGCCACGAATTTGAGTGTTCAAGTCTTGAAGGCAGACGGATCGGTCAATTTTACGGTCAACAATGTCGCTTTTGTCATTTGGAGCAAAGGATATGATGGTGTCACAGCCCCGGCGAAAACCTCTGAGGCAATCACTGCGGCTGCAACCTATACGGTTCCGATTTATTCGGAGACAACGGGTAATGTCCAAGATGACCTGGTGGGGTGGGCCACGATCTCGGAATTGAAGGCAGCGGCAGGGTGTGGGGGAAATTCGTTGAAAATTCTGGCAGATGCCCTGCCTGTGGGGAGAGTGGGACCCTCCCTTTATGGAGCAGTCCAATTCACACCAGAAGGTGGGGTTGCTCCCTATTCGTGGTGTGTGGAGTTTCCGGCGACTACCATCAGTAACAATATGACTTTTAAGGGCATTACTGACGTGACACCTGTCAATTTATTCGGAGACTGCGCCAAACCAACTTCTGTATATATTTCTGGGAATACGCTTGCTTTATCTGGAAACACGCCCTTTGACACTAACGATCAAGGCGGTCCCTATGATTTTATAGTATTTTTAAAGGACAGCAACAATACGCCTCGGATTGTCAACCGACGGTTCTCTCTCTTCGTCACCCCATAAATTTTTTGGAATGGATCATGGAATTCAAAAAATCCGCTGGATTCAGTTTGGTTGGATTGGCCATGATCATGATCCTCATTGGGGTTGGTCTCTCTATTTTGCCATTGCTCTCCCCCAATCTGGAAACCATAGGCCGCGAACAGACAGTTTCCATTTTGCATGCCAACAAAAACGCTGTGATGGGTTACGCCATGGCCAATGGGCAACTCCCATCTCTGGCAGACTACCCCAAGGTCGTTCCCAGTTTGAAAGATGGATATCAGAACCCAACCGGCTATGCCTTTGACAGTCGTTTGATGTCATCCAAAGCCATCTGCGCCACTCCCCTCACCCCACCGTTCAAAATAACCGTGGATACGCTTGGCAACACCGTGGCTGTGGCATTTGTCATTTGGAGCAAAGGTCGCAATGGGGTTGTCAATGCCACCCCACCCCCGATCAAGGTTGAGGGTTCCATTGCCACAGATAACACCCTCTTTCCCAATCCCCCCCCCAGCCCGAATGTGGACGATTTGTTGGAGTGGGTAACATTGGACGAACTCAAAAAAAATGTCGGGTGTGAGGGGTTGGAGTCGAAATCAACCTTGAATATTGTTGCAGATGCCTTGCCGGTTGGAAGGGTCAATGAATCGTATCCTGACGTCAAGTTTACCCCACTGGGTGGGAGTGGGAGCGGGTATCAATGGTGTGTGGAAACCGATTCGAGTACTAACAAGCTTTCATTTCCCCCAACAGTACCCATTATTGCCAACTGCACGGGTGCGATATTCACTGCTGGGGATTCTTTGATAATGAATATTGCCCCACCCGGTCCTGAAGATATCTCATTTGATGGCCATCCCATCCGCCTGTTTCTTCAAGATGGTTATGGCAATGCTGTCAATCGTTTATTCAAATGGGTTGTGCTTGCAACCACCCACCTTGCCCAAAATTATTCTTTGGAATTTTTACAAACGATTCAACGAACCCTCACCCCTGAAGAAGATGTTGACGTGGCAAAAAACGCCTCTCCTAAAATAGGCGTGGTCTGGTCAGAGGCCACACGATTCACTGTGACTCAAGGTACTGTGACCGATCATCTGACGGGTTTGGTGTGGTTGCGTCAGGCGGATTGTTACCCAGGGAGTGACTGGACCACGGCTCTGAATCAGGCAAATAATTTAAGCAGTGGACAATGTGGATTGAGCGATGGTTCTGGTGTTGGGATGTGGCGGCTGCCAAATCGCAAGGAGTTGAGCAGTCTGTTGGATTTGGGGCGTGAAAATCCGGCATTGCCAAACGACCATCCCTTTTTGAATCCGCAATTCACGAATTACTGGACCAGCACAACAGCCTCTTTTTATACCGACAAGGCGTTTATGGTCTCTTTTGCCAATGCCGCTA
>NZ_RXIU01000242.1 GCF_004217665.1 Candidatus Magnetaquicoccus inordinatus
CGAAAAACTCCTCCCATGGAACATTGATAAAGCCATTTTGTCAATGAGCTGAGATACGCGGAGAATTCACCGCTTACCGATAAAACACACAGGAAACCACATAGATACAGATGCAGACAAAGAAAAACCACCCCATGCCCCGCCGCTTGTTTCTGGCCAGAGGGGTGTCGTTCGTCGCCTTGTTCTAGAGATTTAGTGTGTTATCTTGTTCATGTGGTTGAGGGCATGGCACGCATGCGCGCAGCAGATGCAAGCCTTGTTTTAGCGGAGCAAAAGTGCTTCCCGAGCTAAATGATGCAATCTTTCTAACCAGATTTTCTCTGTATTGTCGTTTTCCTGGTCAGTCTCTTGTTTCTCCTGTTGTTGCCGAAAGCGTTGCAGGATCGTGTGCCAAGAAGTTTCACCATCCAGGATCTGCAAGAGAGTCGCTTCCTCTGCGGATAACGCGACCATCTGGTGTCGACCATTGACGACTCGATTGCTCTGCTGTGCCTGATAACGGGAGAGCGGTAAAGCCTGTGGATGCGCACTGATCTCCGTCGTATAACACCCTGCATCCGCATGAAACGTCAATAGACCGGCAGTGAACAAGCGAATTCCATCGTTCAATAAAATATGGTGGATCCCCTCTGCATCCCCTATTCCAAAACGCCAACGAATTTTCTGAACCAGTTCGGAAACAAAAAGAGGTTTGTCATTCTGTTTGGCCAGCGTATCAAACAGGGCAATGGTCAAAGGATCACTTACCGTCAACAACGCTCCATCCGCACTGACAAATGAACGCTCTGTCGGCAAGGGTTCTCCCTCTGTTAAGTCTTCCTGTTGCGGAGTCATAAAAAAGCGTATGGCAAAACTGCGCACAATCTCTTCCAGAGAATTTTTGATTGTCACTCCAGAGCGACATAACAATGTGGAGCGAAAACGGCGGTTGGCAATAAAATCGAGAAATTGTTCTTGTTGGATTTGATTGTGCAAAACAGAAAGACGCTCGGCAACCTCAGGGGAAAAATTATGTACAAACATGGTTTTAACCATCGTATCACCAAGATATTGCAAACCATGGTTTATTGCTCTGCTGACAAATTCACTAAAATAACAGGGCCGATTATCATCGCCTAAATGGTCGTGCAATAAATAGTTATCCGGGCGATCCGTAAGAATTTGCACCTCTCTGGCGGCAAATTCGCGCATGTTTTGATCCTGGGCATGCTCTTTCAAAAATGTCAGCAGCAGGCGCGCTTGCCCAGAACGGTCGCTTGCTTCGGGAAAGATGGCCTCCTGATAGACCATCATGTCACGCAGGGCACGAACAAAATACCATCCAGGCAATGTGTTATAGGAGACGACCGCAATACCATCGCTGGAGAGATGGTCGCGGAGGATGCGCAAGATTCCCTCTTGCACCTCTTCTGGCACCCAGGAGTAGACTCCATGACAGATGATATAATCAAATGCGCCATGATTGTTTGCAAACTCTTCGATGGATTGCTTGCAAAAGTGCAAATTGCGTAGTTGCAATGCCTCTGCAGAGTGTTGTGCATCATCAATTTGGACCTGGGAAAGATCAATTCCCAAAAATTGACTTTCAGGATATTCCCAAGCCATGGGCAGCAGATTTCCCCCGCGACCACATCCCAGCTCCAATACCCGGCAGCGCTGAAAAGGAGGTGGGGTCAAGCCAAAAATACGCCCTAGAGTGTATAAATTGGCAATATGGGTTTGTGGGTGTGCATTATTGGTGTAGGGTACTTTATCATAAGGAGTTGCCCGATCCATCGTCCGACTCCGGTTGGCTTGGGAGTATAAAAGCTCCAACTGTTGCGCCGGTAAGGAAACGGCTGCAGCGGTTCCTTGTTGCCATGCAAAGCACTACTCAGGAGGGTGCTTTTTTGCTGGCAAAATATTGTGCGTATTCAAGATCTTTATAATTGACATGATTCAACAACCATGCCAGCAACCATTTGCGAATATCGCGCACATTGGCATCATCATTTTCCATCACTTTGCGTTGAAAATGGTTCAACTCATCCACCAGCGCATCATGGTCCACTTGATGTTGTTCCACATTGGGATAACCGTGGGCGCGCAGATGGTCCATCTCTTCGGAAAAATGAATTTTGGCGTAGGAGATCAACTCATCAAAAATATTGGCCAGATTGTTCCACTCTTCCGTTGACAAAGATCTGTTTTCTGAGACCGCACTTCCCAAAATCACATCCGCATTGATTACCATGTCCAGCAGTTTTTCATGCGCCATATTGAAAGCAGGTTCACCGACATCAACCAGTTTGTCGAGCAGCTTGGTGTGAAATTCAGATCTCATGAACAACATCTCCCCAGGGAAGTGGTCAGGCTAAACCAGCATATTTTTATCTTGGATTGCTTCCATGTCAACAAAAAAATCACCGCAATGACTCATTGAGCCTCTGTTTGTGTGCGTTTGTTTTGCAAGATAAGCACAAAATGGATTGTTTGCTGGGCAAAAAGGGTGAATAATAGAAATCATTGATGGGGGATGTTCTGCAGAGGGATTGCGGATAAATAGTCAATGAATAGATGGTTTTGCAAGACATAGGCATGCGAGTGCTGCACGGTGTCCGGCACAGGTGAGGAGCAAACGACTCCGCAACGCCGATACAGGGTCGCGCAGGCGATGGGTAGAGCAGTTTAGAGGTGGTTCATGAATACAAAGTTGGTTTGGAGGGTAGCAGGTCTGTTTTATCTATGCAGTCTCTCTACCCATCTTGTGGCAGGTCCGGTTGCCGATGCCACATATGCCGGCTTGTCGGAAGCGCGGCAAGCTTTAGTCTCCTTGTTGGCCGCTCAGGATCAACAAGAGCAAAATAGACATTTGGCTGCCGTAAAAAGTGCTACTGCCAAAGTTGATACACAAATCCGGCACAACTCTGCCGTGCTCAACGAATTCAGCAGCGTCTGGCAGCAGTTCAAAGAGACCAGAGACAAAGAGATCATTCCCCTGCTGCAAGCTGGCAAGCGGGATGATGCCAAAAAATTAGCAGGGGGGGTACAGGCAGACCGCATGGCAAAGATGCTGCAACTGCTGAGTCGTGTTCCCAAATAGTTAAAATTGAAATATCTTGATGAGCTCTTTGTGCGATTGGTTTTCCGCATAGGTTTGCACCAAGCGTAACGCCAAGGCGGTGGCTATGCGCTGCCAAACCAGTGAAGTGGCTTCCGGATTGGCTTGCAACCATTGTGTAAAAGCCTTCCCATTGATGCGCAGCAAGACAGCACGGGAGCTGGTGAAAACATCGGCAATACGTGGGCGTTGCAACAGCCAGGAGACTTCACCAAACAACTCCTCTTCGAGCGAAGTCACCTCTCGGCTGGTCGCTAAACCGACCTCCTTTTTCTCCTGGTCCAGGGTTACTTCACCTTCCAAAACCAGGTAGAGATCTGGGCCGGAGCTGTCTTTTGAGGAGATCAATAGTTTTGTTTCGTTGTAGGCAGGTTCAACTACAATGCGTTGTGTATGCGGCTCCAGTTGTTCCAATAGATTTGTTGCAATGCCAGAGAGTAAATGAGTTTTTTGGAATAAATGAATCAGGCTCATCTTGGTTATCCCACTTTCTTATTCAGTCGTTGCGCAAATTGGGGTGTCATTATATCTATAACTCCTTGATAATAGTGCAGTGCAAAATTTTTCTCAAGAGTTATATAATGCTGTTATAATATGGATACAATGTTTATAGTGCGATATTAAATGTTTGTGCGGCTATTGCAAGAAAGTCTTATCTTTCGCGGTTAATTATCCAATGTGTCGAAAGTACTATTAAGAGGTTTGCATGCCTGAATTGCCGGAAGTAGAAACGGTGTGTCGAGGATTGGCTCCCTTATTGATCGGCGAGCAAGTGCACAGTTTGGCAGTGTCTAACAGCTCTTTGCGCTGGCCCATTCCGGTCGAACTCTTGCAAGAGCGTCTGCACAAGGGGATTATAACGGCTGTCTCACGGCGGGGTAAATATATTTTAATCCAATTAGATACTGGTACGCTACTCATTCATTTGGGTATGACCGGGCGCTTGTATCGGCTCCCTTCGCAGGCAGAAAGCAGCAATAAACATGAACATGTGATCCTCCATTTTTGCTCTGGTTTTTCCTTGCGTTATGCCGATCCGCGTCGATTTGGTGCCTGGCTGTGGGGGGGTGAGCATCCTTTGCAACACCCTCTCTTGTCTTCTTTGGGGCCAGAGCCTTTTGCAGAGGAGCTGCATGGCGACTATTTATGGCGTAGCGCGCAAAAGAGAAAAATAGCGGTTAAATCCTGGTTGATGGATAGCCATGTGCTGGTGGGGGTTGGCAATATCTATGCGGCGGAAGTTTTGTTTCGGGTTGGTGTGCATCCTTTGACACTCGCATCCGCGCTCAGCAAACAACAGTGTGCACAATTGGTTGAGGCTATTCGTCTGGTGTTGTCGGAGGCGATCACGCAAGGGGGCAGTACGCTTCGTGATTATCGGCAAGTGGATGGTTCCCAAGGTTATTTTCAAATTTTTTTGCAAGTGTATGGCCGTCAGGGCGAAAGCTGTTATCGCTGTGGATCGGTGCTGCAAGAGTTGCGTATTGCCGGGCGAGCCAGTTGTTTTTGCCCTCAATGTCAACCATTATAGGCAATGCAGTTCAGGATGGGGAAAAGCTTTTCAGGATTGAGTTGGGAGGGGTTATGGAGCAGGGCAGGCGCATTTAAAAATCAGAAAACTATTATGGAGGTCCAGGAGGAGATTATCTCCTCCTGGTGGGTGCAGGGCAAAGCCCTGCTGG
>NZ_RXIU01000243.1 GCF_004217665.1 Candidatus Magnetaquicoccus inordinatus
TCAGCACCCAAAACAACTGGGGGTCCAGGGAGGGCACCTCCCTGGCCGGGTCCAGGGATGGAATCCCTGGGATTTTGTTTTTAATCTTTTGCCTTTGGCGCGCTTTTCAAACTAAGCCGACGCGCTCTTTGCGTCGGCTTAAGCGCCTGATGGAAGCAAGCTGTGCGAATTGGCGCGCGTTTTTGCGCCAATTCGCACAGCATCCCCATGGGGGTAGAGCTGGCGAGCCAGCAATAGGTATGATGTTTTTTTGTGAGGGAAACGGTTTTCCTCAAAAGTGGTGGCACTGATCAATAAGGGAGTGTTTGGGTATGCGCGAGCGGGTTGAGAAGGTTTTGGAAGAGATCCGTCCTTTTTTGCAGCGGGATGGCGGGGATGTGGAGTTGCTGGATGTTACCGAGGAGAATGTGGTGCAGGTACGTTTGCGCGGAGCCTGTGGCTCTTGCCCCGGAGCCACCATGACCCTCAAAAATGGCATTGAACGGACCATGAAAGAGAGAATTCCCGAAATTCGCTCCGTGGAGAATGTTCCGTATTTTACGATGTGATGGCGCTGCATGGCAGCTCTTTCCTACCGTTTTTTGCCCTCACCCTATTTTGATCAGCGACCGGCTGGCAGTGCCATCGATCTGTTGGTAGTGCATGCCATCAGTTTGCCACCCGGTTGCTTTGGGGGGAGTGAGATCGATGAACTCTTTTTGGGGCAACTTTCACAACGGGATTGGGGGCCGATCAAGCCCCCTTTTTATGAGGATGTGGCCTCTTTGCGGGTCTCGGCGCACTTTTTGATCGACCGCCAGGGGCGCTTGACCCAATATGTGCCAATCGCCGGGCGCGCCTGGCATGCCGGGGTCAGCGAATGGCAGGGGCGGAGCCGCTGCAACGATTTTTCCATCGGGGTGGAGTTGGAAGGGGATGCCTATACCACCTTTGAAACGATACAATATCAACGACTGGCAACCTTGATTCGTACCCTGCACAAAGGGTTGCAACAACGGGGTTGGGGCGCAATCCCTCCTGCCCATATCGCCGGTCATGAACAGATTGCTCCGGGTCGCAAATGGGATCCGGGACCGTTTTTTGAATGGGAGCAGTTGTGGCAATTGACTACCCGCGCCAGAGCCGCACGTTGGCCTCTGGTCTGGGCATGAGCCCCTGTATGCTCCTTTCCCTTTATGCTGCGGCCTGCCGCGCTTCCAGATAGGTTGATTCATGAAACATTTGCATATTATCGGTATCTGTGGCACGGCTATGGCCGGATTGGCGGTGATGGCCAAAGAGCAGGGCTGGCTGGTGACCGGTTCCGACAATGGCATCTATCCACCCATGAGCAGCTTGCTGGAAGAGATCGGTATCCCCTTGCAGGAGGGGTTCCGCCTGGAAAATCTGCAGCCTCGACCCGATTTGGTCCTGGTCGGCAATACCATCTCCCGTGGCAACGTGGAGCTGGAAGCGGTGATGGATCAGGATATTCCCTATCGCTCCGGGGCCCAATGGCTCTACGAACATGTTTTGGCCGGTCGTCATCCGGTGGTGGCTACCGGAACCCATGGCAAAACCACCACCACCAGTCTGTTGGCAAAAGTGTGGCAAGAGGCCGGTTGGCAACCCGGATTTTTGATTGGGGGTATCCCCCTCGATTTTGGTCGTGGCGCCCGCTTGCCGCCACGAGAGTGGGTGATTGTCGAAGGGGATGAGTATGATACCGCCTTCTTTGATAAAAGACCCAAGTTTTTGCACTATCGGCCAAAAACTTTGATTATTAATAATTTGGAGTTTGATCACGCCGACATCTATCCTGATCTGGAAGCCATTCGCCGACAGTTTCGGCTGTTGTTGCGCTCGGTCCCTGCCAGCGGCTATGTCCTGGCCAATGGCGATGATCCCGAAGTCGCGGCTTTGTTGCCTGCGGCCTACAGCCGCGTGGTGACCTATGGTCTGCATGGGGCGCACCCCTTTACCGCTCAGGTGGAGAGCTCGGATGGCTCCTCCTGGCAGTTGTTGCGCCAGGGTGAGCCCTTGTGTCGCATCAACTGGTCGCTATTGGGAGATCATAATGTCTACAATGGTCTGGCGACCGCTGCCGCTGCTTTGCTGCATGGCATGCCTGTGGCACAGGTCAAGGCTGGGCTGGAAGGGTTTCAGGGGGTGGCGCGGCGCATGCAGTTGCGCTTTATGGTGGGCGGGGTGTCGGTATATGATGATTTTGCCCATCACCCCACAGCAATTGCCACCACCTTGGCCGGCTTGCGGGCCCGTATCGGTTCTGCCCGTTTGTGGGTAGTGGTGGAGCCGCGTTCCAATACCATGCGCACGCGGGTGCATCAGGAGCGTTTGGCTCCAGCCTTTGCCCTGGCCGATCATCTGCTGTTGGCGCGTCCGCAAGCACGCGGCTTGCGTCCGGAAGAGCTGTTGGATGTGGAGGCCATTGTTGCCGAGCTCAATGGGCGCCCGTCACGCGGCGAAATTCCCACCGCTGCCGTGGTCGCCAATGGCCAGGAAGCGGTTGTGTTGTTAAAACAGTATTGCCAGCCGGGCGATCACGTGGTTATCATGAGTAATGGCGGTTTTGATGGCATTCATCTTAAATTGCAGCAGGAGCTTGGCCAGTCATGATCTCACGGCGGGGAACCATACCGGTTGGTTACGGATTGGCGGGAAAGTTTCTTATTTCCATGCCTGGTCTGGAGGATCCCAACTTTGAAAAAACGGTATTGTTCGTCTGCACCCACAATAAATCGGGGGCGTTGGGTCTGGTGATCAATCAGCCTTATGCCGCAGATATGTCGGAGATCCTGACTCCCCTGGGTATGGAGTGGACTCGGCCAGAAGAGCCGATTGTCTATCAGGGCGGCCCGGTGGCCTTGGATCGTGGTTTTATGCTCTATGAAACCGATTTGGACTATCCTGGCCATGTGCGCATCTGTGACCAGATCTATCTGGGCACCAATCCCGATATTTTACGCCATATGGTAGAATCGGGTGATCGTGGCCGTTTTCTCTTTGCCTTGGGCTATTCCGGCTGGTCCAGTGGGCAGTTGGAAAATGAGCTGCGTGATAATGTCTGGCTGGTCAGTTCGGTGGATCGGCACATTCTTTTTGACATGCCACTGATGTCGCGCTGGGATTCGGCTATTCGGATGTTGGGTGTGGATCCCTTGCGTCTGGTCGAACCACGCCGAGGTTTGATGCATTGAGTGCTCGTGCAGCCCGGGCAGCGGCAGCTCTGCTGCCAGAGCCCCTCACTTTTTCCCTGCAGATTGAAAAAATTGTCGCCAATGGTCTCGGTTTGGGCTTTTACCAGGGCAAGGCGGTTTTTGTGCCCTTTGCTGCCCCAGGCGACCAGATGCAGGTGGCGGTGACCCGTAGCGGTGCGCAGCACTATTTTGCCCGCTGTGTGCAGTTGCAACAGGGGGGTGACGAGCGGGTTGATCCCGGCTGCAGTGTGTATACGCAATGTGGTGGTTGTCAATTGCGCCATCTCTCTTTGGCGACACAACGGCAGGTCAAAAGAGCCATTCTGCGCGAAACCCTGGATCGTTTTCCCCAACTGCGCGAGGTGGAGCTGGCCCCTTTTCCAGAGCAGTTGCAGCAGGCGGATGGTTATCGCTGTCGCGCTGGTTGCAAAGTGCGCTGGGTGAATGGTCGGTTATTGTTGGGCTTTTTTCAGGCTAATTCCCATAAAGTGGCTGATCTCTCCGCCGGTTGTCCGGTTTTGGAGGAGAGATTGAATGCCCTGTTGCCGTCATTGCGTCTGGTGCTGCCGCAATTGTCGGTACGCGAGCGTCTGCCGCAGGTGGATCTGGTCAGCGGTGAGGAGGGGGTGGGGATGGTTTGCCATCTCCTGGCTCCCTTGTCAAAAGCTGATCGGCGCCTGTTGCAGGAGTGGGCAAGCGCCCAGGGAGTGGTACAGTTGTGGCTGCAACAGGGGCGCAAAGAGGGGTTGCAACCTGTTTTGCAGCAGGAGGAGCTGTTCTATCATGCGGCTGGCTTTCGCTTGCAGTTTGCCCCCGCCGATTTTATCCAGGCACATCGACAAGGCAACCGCTATTTGATAGAGCAGGTGTTGCGTTGGGCGGGAGAGGGGGAGGTGGCCTGGGATCTCTTTTGCGGGATGGGTAATTTTAGCGTGCCCTTGGCCAGTCGGTTTCGTCATCTGCTCGCCGTGGAGGGGTATGCGGCCGTTTTGCAACGGACGCAGTATAATCTGCAGAGCATGGGGGCCGCCTCATTCCGTTTGTTGGCGTTGGATCTGTTTGCCGAACAGTCGTTATTGCGTTTGCAACAAGAAGCGCCTGCCGATCTGTTGCTTTTGGATCCGCCCCGGGAAGGTGCCTTGGCTGTGGTCAAGTGGTTGCAGCAGCAAGCGCTGCGCAAATTGTTGTACATCTCTTGCAATCCCGCTACCTTTGCCCGTGATGCTGCCATTCTTTGTCATGGCGGTTGGAGATTGTTGTTTGTGCAGCCGGTTGATCTGTTTCCGCAGACGGCACACCTGGAGCTGCTTGCATATTTTGAGCGTTGAGAGGAATAGTTGCCGGAAATTTGCAAATGCGCTTGGCCTGAGTGGCGCTGCTGAATGACTTGCAAAATATGCAAGAATTTATGTAACTATTCACCACCCAAAACCATTGCGGGTCCAGGGTGGGCACCTCCCTGGCCGGGTCCAGGGATGGAATCCCTGGGATTTTTCTTGTAATCTTTTGCCTTTGGCGCGCTTTACACACGAAGCCGACGCGCCTTTTGCGTCGGCCTAAGCGCCTAATGGAAGCAAGCTGT
>NZ_RXIU01000244.1 GCF_004217665.1 Candidatus Magnetaquicoccus inordinatus
CACATTTTCAGCAGGGCTTTGCCCTGCACCCACCAGGAGGAGATAATCTCCTCCTGGACCTCCATAATAGTTTTCTGGTTTTCAAATGCGATTGCCCTGTGCCGAGCAAACATATGAGCAGCACGCTGCTGGATTACAGAGAGCAATACTCGCATTACCATGCACCAAATCAGACAACCAACCCGAAGAAGAGTTTCTCTCTCCTTCGGGTCCAGTGCCGTACCGATACAAGAACTATTTCAGCAGAGTCAGGATTGCGGTCGGCCCTTGATTGGCTTGAGCCAAAATGGCTGCTCCCACCTGTTGTTTGATTTGCATGCTGGTCATGGCAGCCACTTCGCTGGCAATATCGGTATCGACGATGCGGGAGCGGGATTCAGTTGTGGCAGCGACGAGAGATTGCAATCCCGTAACGATGGTATTCAGACGATTTTGTACCGCTCCCAGACGGGCGCGAATATCAGAAACAGAGCTCAAAGCAGTATCGATCTTATCGATATTGAAACTTGCGGCTGCAACTGCAGAGTTGACGGTCAAAACGGTTGCGCCAATCGCTTTCAGATCGGTACCGTTGAGACTTTTTACGCCGAGTGCGCTGGCGGACATATTGCCAATGCTCATGGTGATATAGTCACCCCCATTGGCGCCCACTTGCACTTTTTGTCCCGAATAGGAACCAGTCAAGAGTGCTTTACCATTAAACTTGGTTCCGGTGGCGATGCGCTGAATTTCTTGGATCAGGCCATTGACTTCGGTTTGCAGACCCGCGCGATCCGAAGAGGAGAGTCCTGGACCAGCAGCAGTCACCATGATGTCGCGAATTTTTTGCAGAGCATTGCTGGTCTCTTCCATGGCGGCATCTGCGACTTGTGCGACAGAAACAGCATCTTGAGCATTACGTACAGCCATATTCGAACCACGAATACGTGCTGCCAACCGAGAAGAGACGGCCATACCAGAAGGATCATCGCCAGCAGTATTGATACGTGAACCGCTGATCAGGCGTTGGAAAGTCCGCGACAGCGATTTGCTGTTATTATCCATTCCCTGCACTGCGAGGAGGGAGACCATATTGGTATTAATGTTCAAAGACATGCTAAGACCCCTTTAACTGGTAATGTGGAGCAAAATTCTCTATATGCCTTGTGTGGCAAGCCCTGGTAGGTGGTGCACTGGCAGGCCCACCAGGATTGTGATTATTCCGAGGGCCGACCAAAAAATTTTCGAGTGTAAACGAACCTCACTCAACGGTAAGCGGTATCAATCTGCTTTTGGTAACGCTACTATCGGTCATTACCGCACTTACCACCGTTTCTATCGGTTAGTAAAAAAACCTCTTAATCGCTTTATCGGTCATTCTGAGTCTGACTTGACTGTTTTTTTACTGCCTGCTGCATTTTTTCTGTTTATCTCATAACCAACAGGTAAAAAACACCCCAATCACTTTATCGGTACAGCTTACACCGACTTGAGCATTTTTTTCCAAAACAGGTCAATTTTTTCATCCATGAAAGCCGAACATACATCCCACCACTCTATTTATCGGATGTTAGAATGCGCTCTTGAGTCTTTTTTGCGCTGCAGCTCACTTTTTTCACTGGGGTACGCAAAAGTGGGTAAGATGCCATCTGCTGTTTGTATGACAAGGCTATGCAAACACGGAGTGTGTGCGCCATTCGTTACCAGTATGCTCCTACGGCATGCGAGGGATAAGTGAGAGCTTTCCAGTCAGAGAGGAGTACAACAAGAGATTGGTGCATGCGCAATCATGGCTATCCCGTTGATAGGGGAGGCGCAAACAAACCGATAGTGCCGTTCAGTAGCTTGACGCACAGCTTGGTGGCGTACTCTTCTGACAGCAACAATAGGGAAACCTGGACCTGGTCCATAACCTGATGTACTACTGCAGCAACCATATTTTCAATAGCAGGATAGTCTGTGCACGATTCATCCCATCATTCAGTCGATCCGGTGTTGGCTGTGTTGCGCCAATACTTTGGATTTGAAGCATTTCGAGGGTTTCAAAGGGAGGTCATCGACCATTTGTTGGCCGGACAGGATGCAATTGCCCTCATGCCGACAGGTGCCGGAAAATCATTGTGCTATCAAATTCCCGCTTTGCTGTTACCCGGTATGGTGGTAGTCATCTCACCGCTGATTGCTTTGATGCAGGACCAGGTAGCGGCATTGTGGCAAAATGGCATTCGCGCTGCTTTTCTCAACTCTACGCAAAGCAGTCAAGAGTCAGCAAAAGTGATGCAATTAGCACGGCAAGGCGCCATCGATCTCCTCTATCTGGCGCCAGAACGTCTGTTAATGGAACACTCTCTCACCTTTTTATCACAGATTCCAATTGTGCTATTTGCCATCGATGAAGCACACTGCGTTTCGCAGTGGGGACATGATTTCCGTCCGGAATATCTTGGTTTGTCAGTGCTCAGCGAACGATTTCCCACCGTCCCTCGTTTGGCGGTTACTGCTACCGCTACTGCTTTGACTCGCGATGACATCATCAAATATCTCAAACTGCAGCAGGCGAAACTCTTTATTGCCAGCTTTGACCGCCCCAATATTCACTATACGGTTGTCGCGAAAAATGATCCTAAACAGCAATTAAAACGCTTCCTTGATGCAGAACATCTGCATGACGCAGGCATTGTCTATTGCCTCTCCCGCAAACGGGTGGAAGAGATTGCAGAGTGGTTGGTACAGAATGGACGGCGCGCTCTTCCTTATCATGCGGGTTTAGATAAAGAGACGCGCCAGCGCAATCAATCCCAGTTTTTGCAGGAAGAGGGGGTTATCATCGTGGCAACGATAGCCTTCGGCATGGGAATCGATAAACCGGATGTGCGTTTTGTCGCTCACCTTGATCTTCCGAAAAGTTTGGAGGGTTACTGTCAAGAAATTGGCCGGGCAGGTCGAGATGGGTTACCAGCCAACGCATTTCTTACCTATGGTTATGAAGATGTCATCAAATTGCGCCGGTTGCTGATCAATTCGCAGCTTACAGAAAATCTTGCACGCAGTGCCAGGCAACAATTGGATACCATGCTTGCCTATTGCGAAACAACAAACTGTCGGCGTCAAATGTTGTTGCGTCATTTTAACGAAGCCTATTCCCATGCTTGCGGCAATTGTGATAACTGCCGTGCTCCTGTCTCAACCTGGGATGGGAGCATAGCCGCGCAAAAAGCACTTTCTTGCGTGTACAGAACCGGTCAGAGATTTGGTGTCGAACATTTAATTGATGTGCTTCTTGGTAAAAAAACAGAGCGGATCATTGCTTTGGAGCATATGCAGCTCAGTACTTTTGGTATTGGAAGTGATTTGGATGCGCGACAATGGCGTTCTGTTTTTCGGCAATTAATTGCTGCCGATTTGTTGGTCATTGAACCGGTCTATGGTGGTCTGCGTCTGACCGAACGTTGTCGTCCTGTCTTACGTGGAGAACAGGCCATCCGTTTTCGTCAGGATGCCAAAGCTCCGATAGCGGTAAAAAAAGATGTGCAGGCAAAAAGAGGTACACTCTCTGTGCATCACCACAGCAAGGAGTTGTGGCAAACATTAAAAAAATTGCGCCAGGATATTGCGCGCCAACAAGGTGTGCCCGCTTACTGCATTTTCCATGATGCCACATTACAAGAGTTGATCGATAAACGCCCTATAACTGAACAAGATCTGTCTAAAATTTATGGTATCGGTAGTAGAAAATTAAAAGAATATGGAGCCGATCTTTTGCGCATTATGAAACAGTTTGCCCCAGATGGCATCGATGTGTAATTATTGCAAGTAACAGCTTGCAAAAACATTATTGCGGCAATTATTGCCTCTTTGAAGGGGATAACTAGCAAAATTATAATGAAATTTTTTGGTGCATCCCTGATGCCTGCCAGTAACTTTGCGGACGGCAATTCGGTAAAAACAATGGGGGATATTCCTTACGTTTCCATACATTTTTTTCTCATTTTACCAATATTTGAGTAGATTTTACTTGGTGCGTTCATGTAAAATTAACTCTTGCGCGTAAGAAACGAGAGAGGAGCGCTCATGATGTGTTTGCAGGCTATGCCTTTCTGGTTGGCATGAAACTTGAGCTGAACTCTCCTTCGACCAACAGTGAACTGCGTGATGATCCATTGTCCCCACCTCTCTTAAAGACAGAACTTTGTCTTTTTTTATCCGATGGGCAGCCATGGATCAGACAGCAAAAAGGCTCATGAGAAATAGAGCATTCAAGCAGGAAAATACGTACATTAATCAATAAAGTTAATGGCTATCATTTCCGTTGCGAACAATAGGGTTTGATTATGTCTACTCGTAATATGGCTGATACATCTGCCATGGGAGGTCTGACCTCCACTGAGATGGCCAGTCTGGCTGACTCGCAGTTGGATGCGTTGTCATCACTTGTTCTTGCCTCTCTGGTCAATACACAGTTGGATGGTTTGACATCTACTGAATTGGTCACCTTGGCAGACACGCAACTGGATGGCTTAACCTCTTCGCAATTATCTGCTCTGTCTGACACGCAACTGGATGGTTTAACTTCCCTGCTATTCTATTCTCTTGCAGATACGCAACTTAATGGCTTGTTTTCCAGCCTCTTATCCTCGCTTTCTGACACGCAACTAGATGGTTTGCGCTCCAGTCAACTGCAGACGCTGGCCGACAGCCAACTGGATGGTCTGCGTTCCGGTCAACTGCAAGCGTTGGTCAATACCCAGTTGGATGGCCTGCAA
>NZ_RXIU01000245.1 GCF_004217665.1 Candidatus Magnetaquicoccus inordinatus
ACGATTTTTCAGCACGACGGAACGGCGTAGCCTTGTTTAGTCCACCGGCATAGCCGGTGGCTTACCTGTTGGAGTTACTGCCCTTTGGTGTGCCGCCGATTCAAGAGAATCTGCAAATATTTCAATAGCTTCTTCCCACGCCTGGGCAAACTCTGGATCTGCCGATCGAACCAGATACACCCCGCCGCGTGACACCCCTGCCAGACGTGCCGCATCTGTGACCGTGCCGGTCGCGGCCAACGCATCCAGAAATAATTTTCGCCGCTTGATGGACAAGCCCGGTGCAGCCTTCCGGCCTGACTTCTACCTGGGGATAGCCGAATTTGTCAACTTTCGTTCAGCGTTCACTACTCACCCCTCCCCTCTGTTTGCGCTCTGAGTTCAGCCAAGTTGTGGAATTCAGCCGTAAAAACGGAAGGTCTGCAATCGTGGCTGAAGCCAAAAAAATTGGTTGCCGGCAAAAGGGTTCCATCGGGTGCAACGCCGACAACCATCTGTTTCCCACCAGAATTTACAAGCGCAAAGGCGGGAATTCTTAAGCAAAAATATGGACCCTTATCTGGATTTTTGTTATTAAAAACGGCAATCCACCCATCTGCCGGGATTATTTGAACAATCTGTTCTGTGCTCATTGTCACGCCTCATGCTGGAATTGTTGATAAACTCATTATTTGTGCAAACCGCATTGCCACTCGCCAAGTTTGCCGTTTCTCAGGTAAACACCGGTGCCAAACAGCCCCCATCTACCGCAGTCGCAGCACCAGTGCCACAGTTGGCCATCGATCACTTCCGGCAACAGCGATGCCCTGCCATGGTGCGGTTTCATCCAGTCGATGTTCCAAGGCCAAACGCCGAATGCCTGCCGGAATTCTGCCGCTGTTTTGGGTGTCGGTTGTTTGCCTGCCGGTAAAGGTTCTTTTTCTGGCAAAACAATGGCCGTTGCGGTGGCGAATCCGAACCTTCCGCCTTGCTTCAACTGCTTCAGTGCTTCAGGTATAAATAATAAATTACCCATTTCCTAACACCCTACAGAAGCACTGAAGCATGAAGCAGATTTCAGCTTCGGATTTACCTGCCATTCGTTTTTGGATGGATGTTTCCGCAATATTCCCTGGTTGGAAAGCTCTTCAAAAATCGGCAACACTTCGTCAACACTCCTTGGCCGGGGTGATGGACCGGAGGAGATAACATCCCGCGATGTAACGGTTTGCTTGCCGGTTCGCTGCAACCATTCGGCAAACCGCTGTTCCGGTGACTGCTTGGCTGTGGCGCTTTCACGAAACCGGAAGGCGGTTTCAAGGAAATGCTCTGCCAGTAATTGAGCGCTCCGCCACATGGCCAATGAGAGTTCGGAGTGGTCAGCATGGATTTGCTCCGGTTTTTCAAGCAAATGCAGCACGAGAGCGATTTTGACACACTGGGTCACCGCCTTGCTTGCGATGTCCCGGCAACCTTCCAACTCCCGCCCAGGAGCCATGAGCGCCTCAACCGTATTATGCCACTGTCGCCGTGCCTCCTTGGCCACAGCCCCCAGCCGGGCAAGATGGGGAACCGCTCGCCCTGTTGCCGGGTCAGTTGGCCGCTTGGAGTTCAGAAAACCTGTAACTGTGCGGTAGAACCCTGCCGTAGCTGATTCATCTAACCCGGCCTCGTCTGCCTCCTCGAACCGCTGGCCGACCAGAGAAACAGGTTTCACCGGCAAGATTCGGGCAACCAATCCGCTTTCCTTCAGTGACGGATGGCTCAGGAGTTCCGAAAATTTATCCGGTTGAATCATGATGCAGACGTTCAGACACGGATTGACGATGACCGAATTTTCCGGCCCCTCGCTGCTGCTTCCAATTCGATCACGGGTCACCGTGTCACCGCTCACCCCGGCCAGATAAATGCTGTCAGCCGTGCGCCCACCGGAAGCGTAACGCCCACAAATCTGGTCAATGGTTGACCGCCCCTCGCCGGTCATAACAGAATATTCACCGTTGCGGGCATGCTGCAGACGAAACAGCGCCTCCTCGGTCACATCCGAGGCAAACAGTCGGGGGGAAGCTGGGAGTTGACGACGTTTTGCAGTTTCTTCCGCAATACGTTTTGCAATCGCGGCTCTTTTCGCCGGGTCAAGTTCCTTCCCCGCTTGACGCTTCAAGCTGGCCAGTTGAGCATCAGCAACAGCATTTTCTGCCTGAACCATAGCAACCATCGCCGCGTGTTGCTCTGCTTGGCTTTCTGCCCATTGTTCAAGCGGAAACGTGGCACTCTTAAAAACCGGGCTTTTGCGTTCACCTGAACCGGCAATAACAACAAAAAAGAGCGCCGGATAATGGTACAGCCCCGGTCTTTCTTCGATTCGCGCCTTCTTGCCAACCGCTGTTGCTGCCACAGACAAGCAGACGGTTGCCGCAGAAGCTATATCGGTTTTGGTAAACCGTGCAATTTCCGCAGCCGCTGTCAGCAATGATTGAGGCAGAGCCTCAGTCGGGAATGGTGCCGGTTCATCATTGGAGGTAACCGATTGAATGTCAGGCCATGGGTCCACCACTGGCATTTGCAACGACTCAGCAAAAGGGTTTTCCACCAATATTACTCCCCTCGCTGACCGCTTTTTGCAAAAGCGGCATCAACATCTTCAGGGGTCCAGTAATTGATCCCCCGAATTGTCACGGGTGGTTCGAGTATTCTGTAGACCTTCCACATTCGATAAAGTGTCGCCGCAGAAATATTGCCAAACCTTTTCCGAACCTCGGTTGATTTGATGCGCTGTGCTGCCATATGCTGATCTCCGATTGATTAAAATCGATAATGAATCCTGATGGCATAATAAAAGCACGGGGAAAATAACGGGGCAACAAGTTTGTTCCCCGCTTTTGTGCAGGGTAAAACCAAGCAAATTCAATTACATATAATGCGGGGAGAAAAACGGGGAGAGTTGCGGGAAAATATTTATTCCCCGTTTTGTTTCAATTCGCGTATCTTTCGAGCAATCGTTTCTACACTTTGAGTCAGATTAAGGTTGGTTTTGATTTTTTTGTATACGGTTGCATCAGACAAGCTGCTATCAAATTCTTTTATTGACTTGTATTCAGCATACCATTTCTGATACCAGGCTTGTGTCGCCACTTTATCACGCTTTGGTTTTGGTGTTTGCTCGTTTGTTGCTGAACCACGACGAAATATTTTCTGTTTCTCGTCATCGTCCAACAAAGCCATATCGATAAATTCCAAACCGGCATAAGCGATTCCATGCTCTGTGCTGTACGCAGAATTTTTCTCGTAATCAAAATCGAGAAAGCCCCATTCCGATGGGGGAATCAGGCTTCTCTCAAATTCTCCCATCTTGTAGCCCAACCCGATATACCTTCTTTTGACCAAAGACTCCCTGAAGAAAAACTCACATGCTCCCCGGTGAATCGGCAAAAATTCATCAATTTGCCTGATTAGCGCCTCATACATTGCGAACGCTCTCCCGTCGTCATCAAAACTTCTGGAAGCGTCCCTCTGAATCTCCATCTCAATTCGTCGTGCCCGCAAATATTCCGCGATGGCATCAGCCCTGCCAAGTGTTTCCCTGAATTCCGTGAATGGTGGCCATGGAACATCGATAAAGGTTTTGCTTGCGTGCAAAAGCGTTGCATTCAGGTTTCTGGTAACGATTGCCATTTTTCGCACCCTCCAAAATGCGTTGCCCTTCAATGATGGTGCCCGGCCAGAGGGTTGAAGGCTTCCCCTTTTCCCGCCGTCGCGGTAGACCAGGCATTCGTTCGCTGGCGGTCAGGCCAGCAATGCTTCTGGATGGCGTTCTGCAATACGCAGCAGGGATGCCGCCGGACCGGATGGCTTGCGCCGCCCTTGTTCCCACTCCTGAACCGTTCGTACACTCACCCCCAGGATGCCAGCAAAGGAGGATTGCGAAAGCGCCATCTTGTTGCGAATCTCTTTCACGTCACCCGGAATCTGCACAGTCACCCGCTGGCCCTCACCTGCCTTAATTGCCCGCACACCCTCTAAAAGTTCTTGCCCAATATCGCGTTTCATAGCCCGTCAATCTCCTGTTTCAGTTGCCGCAAGACCCCCGCAGCAATGTTTTCTGTTTCGTTCTTGGCATAGATGGTCAACAACCAGATTTCACCTTGCCGGGTCCGCCAGTAGTAAATCACCCGCACACCCCCACGCTTGCCACGCCCTTCAGCACACCATCTCAGTTTTCGCACACCACCACTGCCAGGGATGACAACGCCCATTTCCGGGTGCAACGCCAAAGACCATTGCATAGCCGCATATTCTGAATCATCCAGGTAGTCATGAACCAGTTTGGAAAACGCTGGTGCCTCAATAAAGGTGATGTCTGTACTATACGTCATTGACGGAATACCATGCAAAAGAAATCATGCCATCACCCGCAACGGTACCACGTTGGATTCTGGTTGCCATGTCACAATCGATTCCAACCGTCTGCCCCATGCGTCCAGAGCTAACCGCTTTTCCTGGTCATACCCATGCCGGTCATAGACCGCCGTTATGCTCCGCTCCACATGATTCAGAATTTTGCTCACCACCAGCCGGGAAATGCCCATGCCGGTCATCAGACTGGCCGCCGTGCGCCGTAGATCATGCGGAGTGAACGACTCAACGCCCAACACTGCCAGATTCTTTCTCAGTGCATGGTCAACGCTGGTCTGGGTCACATGCCGCCCAGGAATCCGGGAAGGAAACAACCATGGAG
>NZ_RXIU01000246.1 GCF_004217665.1 Candidatus Magnetaquicoccus inordinatus
AATGGCTTGCTGATTCACCAAGGAAACGAAAGCGTCAGATGGCAACTCTGGGGATGTTAGGTTAACGCTTATGGGGCAAAGCCCTGCTGGTAATGTGCGGCGTTTCACAAAAGCGAATGCTTAAGCATTCGCGCACGCCGCACAGATTTGTGCCCCGCAGGGGCACTCTTTGGGAGGGCGGACGCCCGACATGCACCGTTTCGTTTGTGGCAACAGTGAGGAAATTGGCAAATGCGCTTGCCCTGTCTCTTTTGACCGCTTTGGCATTTGTGTTGCGTTAACATGGCGAGCCTGAGTGAGGCTTGAGTGAAGTCTCTGGATTGGCCGCGTGACTACTAAGTGTGAAAGAGTAAAGAGATGGCTATTGCTGCACCCGCAACTGCATATCCGCCGGTACGACCGGTTGTGCCGCCGCTGCCGAGTCGATTGGTGGCGCGGATGACAAAAAAATGCCACTTGCTGCCAACACCTTGTCGCGATTGTGGAACCCCAATGGGGGTGACCTATCCGGGATCGGTGACTTTTTGGAAGTTTACCTGTCCTGCCTGCAGCAAGCCCTATACGATTGAGATTATCGATCATCGCAAATGCCTGGTCTACGAACAGCAAGGGCAGCGCCTGGTGGAGCGCATTGGTCTGACCGAGCAGCGGCAGAGCTTTTATCGTGCCCGTTGTCAGGGTTGCGGCACCATCTTGATTGCCAATGAGGAGCAGTTGGAAAAACGGCAGAGTTGTCATCACTGTCGTCTGCCGTTTCGTTTGCGCCTGCTGCATGATGAGGTTTATTATGAGACTGAGGTTAACTGGCAGGGTCAGAGCGCGCTGTTTCGGGATCGGGTGCAGACGCTGGCGGGTAACATCTTCAATGCGGGCAATCTCTATTTTTTGGATGAGGATCGCCTGACTCCGGGAGCTCGCGAGTGGGCAGAGCTGTTGAGTCGCCTGGAGAGCGAGTTGGAGCTGTTGCGTACTCAGGGCAAGGAGATTCCCCAGGTGGTCGGCGCAGAGAGCGCTGTGGCGCAGGGAGACGAGCAGAGTCTGCGGGCCTTTGCCGAGGAGCGGGAGCTGTTGAATCAGCAGTGGCAGCAAAAGCTGCAGGTGCAAGTGGAGGAGAAAGAGGCGTTGCATCGGGAGTGGCAACAGAAGTGGCGGCTGCAGGAGGAGCAGGGAGAGCGGGTGCGGGAGCATGCCCAGCAGATGCAAGAGCAGTCAAAACATCTGCAAGAGCAAGCCGTGCGTCTTCAGGAGCGGCTGCAGCAGTTGGAGAAGCAGAACGAGCAGTTGCTGGAGGAGCGCAATGCAGCAGCGCAGCGCCTGGCCCACTATGATGAGGTGATTCGTTATCTGGATCAGCAGACCACTTTGGCGGTGCGTTTGGAAAATCGGGTGGCGCAGTTGACGGCGACGGTCGAGCAGTTGAACCAGGAAAAACGGGGATTGTTGGGGCAGTTGGCTGGTCAGAGTGAACGCATTCTGCTGTTGGAGCAGGAGCGGGCCAAACAGAGTGCGCAGTGGCAAGCGGAGCGGCAGCAGCAGGAGGAGCAGTTGCGCTTGCAGCAGGAAAACCATTTGTTGAGCGAGAAGATTGGTGGCTTGCATGAGATTTTGCAGAATCTGCAGCAGCAGAGTGAGCGTGCCAACCGTTTTGAAACTCTGTATGTGGATACGGCGCTCAAGTTAAAAAAGTTGAAGGGAGAAAATCTGCAGTTGACGCATCGCTTGAGTGAACGAGAGGAGTCGGTCAATCGTTTGGAGCGGCAGGTGGAGCAGGCAGGTCGGATGGTGGCTGGTGGGGATGTGTTGGAGGCGCGTTTACAGGAGCTGCAGCAGGAGAATCAGCGTCTGCAGGGCAAAGCGCGGGAGCAGAGTCGTCTGGAGGCGCGGGTAGCACAGTTGGAGGCAGAGTTGTCGCTGTTGCGGCGGCGTGGCGAAGAGTCTGAAGAGGGCATGGTTGCCGAGGAGTGGTATGGAGAGGAGGGTGAGGAGTGGAGTCTGCCGGCCCATGCACCGGGGGCGGCAGAACGGCGGATTTTGGGTTTGAAGGGGGAGCCGACCCCGGAGCGGATCAAGGCGGCCTTGCGCAAGCGGATTCGCCAATATCATCCCGATCGCGTGGCTTCGTTGGGTCAGGAGTTGCGTGAGGTTGCCCATCGCAAGACCCAGGAGATCACCCGTGCCTATGCGCAGTTGATGGCCATTTATGGGCGAAGGTAGTACACAGGTAACCTTTCAGGGAAGCGATACATGGTCAGATTGGAAGGAATACGAATCAAAAATTATCGGGCATTACGAGACATTACCCTGGGGAAGCTCTGGAACAGGCAGAAGGATGCTCCGTTGACCCCTTTGACTGTGGTTATTGGCAAAAATGGTGCTGGCAAAAGCTCATTGTTCGATGCTTTCGGTTTTTTGGGCGATTGTTTGCGGGTTGGTGTCGAGGAGGCGTGCGAACTGCAGGAGAGAGGAGGCTTTCAGCGGCTGTGTTCCCAGGGGATGCACGACCAGCCAATGGAATTTGAGATCTATTTCCGTGCCAGGAGTGAGGCTCGTCCTATTACCTATGAGTTGGCCATTCATTTGGATCAGCAGGGGCGTCCAGCAATATTGCGGGAGCGCCTGCGCCAACGCCGCAAAGGTCAAAATAGAGGAGCTCCCTTTTCCTTTCTCTATTTACAAGAGGGAATGGGGTTTGTTTGGGCAGGTTTGGAAAATGTTGCCAGTGAAGAGTTGGAACAGTCACTCGGGAATGCCGGTCAATTTGATCAGAGGAGCATGCAGGAGAGTTCCGATAAGCTGCCGATTGAGTTGATTGATCGGCGTATTCCCGGTATTGTGACCCTGGGAGCGTTAAAGGAGCATCCCCGGATTACCGAGTTACGCCATTTTTTGGGTGGATGGTATATGAGCTATTTTTCACCCAACTCAGCCCGTGAGATCAGCAAAGCGGGTCCACAAAAACATTTGCAGCAATCGGGTAGCAATTTGGGCAATGTCGTCCAGTTTTTGCAACGGGAACATCCCCTGCTGCTCAAGCGTATTTTGCAACAGATTGCTGAAAAGATTCCAGATATTACAGCTATAGAACCCTATCGGGACGAGATTTCCAAAAATCTCTATTTGCTCTTTCGTAGCCCGGCTTTCAAGGAACCTTTTACCCATTATCAAATGTCCGATGGGACATTGAAGATTTTTGCCTATCTGTTGTTGCTGCATGATCCAGAGCCTCCCCCCTTTTTGTGCATCGAAGAGCCGGAAAATGGTTTGTATCATAAACTACTGGAGTTGTTGGCACGCGAGTTTCGCGATTATGCCAGCAAGCCCAGTGGCGCACAGCTTTTTGTCACCACCCATCAGCCCTATTTGGTGGATGCGTTGGATCCTGAAGAGGTGTGGGTATTGCAAAAGGGGGAGGACGGCTTTGCACACATTGTCCGTGCCAGCAGCCTACGCTTTGTCAAGAGCATGGTGGAGGAGGGGCAACCTTTGGGGGGGCTCTGGTATAGCGACTATTTGGAGGGGCGTTAACAGTGCACTTTGAGATTTTGGTCGAGGGGCAAGCAGACCATATTGCACTGGCTATTCTCTTGCCTAAAATCATCGGTTCCTACCGACAGCCCCATACCTGGAAGATCCATCCGCATCGTGGTGTGGGCAAGGTGCCAGAGGATCTGTTTGCCATCCCCCATGTGCACGACAGGTCGCTATTGCACAATTTGCCATCTAAATTAAGATCTTATGGTAGAGAGTTGCAGAAAGATGAGATGGTGGTGGTGCTGCTTGATCTGGATGAGCGCACAGATTGTCGCCACTTCAAAGAGCAACTTACACAAATCCTCACTAGTTGCAATCCGGCGCCGAAGTGCCTGTTTCGCATTGCCATTCGGGAGTTGGAATCGTGGTTTTTCGCGGATCCCCTGGCGATCAAAAGCTGTTATCCTGCTGCGCACATCTCCTTTTTGCAGGGAACCTTGTTTCCAGAAACAGAGGGAGGGTGGGAGGAGTTGGCACTGCTGATTCCCCCACCCGATGGTATGACAGATCTGCCGAAAAAAGCGGAGAAGCGATCGGCCAGAATCGGGGATTATAAGGTGCGCTGGGCAAAAAAAATTACGCCATTTATGGACGTAGAACGCAATTGGAATGACAGTTTTATCCAGTTTCGCGATGGTTTGCGCAAATTTGCCCGATAGGAGGAAGGGTTACTCCTGTTCTGCCTTCAGATCCCGTTCCATCAGCTCTTTGACGACGGCGCGGGGATCACGATCTTCATAGAGAATGGTGTAGACGGCCTGGGTGATCGGCATTTCGATCTCCAGTTGGGCGGCCAGACGGCGCACGCCAAGAGTGGTTTTCACCCCTTCGGCCACCTCCCGGCTGCCAGCCTGGATGGCAGAGAGTGACTCTCCCTTGCCCAGTCGCCAGCCCACAGTATAGTTGCGCGAGAGCGATGAGGTGGCGGTCAACAGCAGATCACCCATCCCGGAAAGACCACTAAAGGTTTCCGCATTGGCGCCCAGACGTACCCCCAGGCGGATGATCTCCGCCAAACCACGAGTCAACAACGCCGCCCGCGCCCCATTGCCAAAACCAAGGCCATCGCTGATTCCAGAGGCCAGAGCAATAACATTTTTCATCGCACCACCAATCTCTACCCCAATCACATCCTCGCTGCTGTAGGTGCGAAAGTGGGGGGT